>NZ_JBPKJK010000071.1:0-44521 GCF_051756985.1 Saccharothrix sabaoui | reverse complement strand
CGGACCCGGCGGACTCCGCGGTGTCCTCGGACTCCACCTCGGTGGCGACGTCGGCGGGGATCTCGGTGTCCTCGACCTCGGCGGCGTTGAAGCTGACCAGGTAGCCCATGGTGTCTCCAGATTCGTCGAACCGGATGTGCGGCGACGGGCCGCGCCCGTCGAGGACAGGGTTGCACCCACGTCGGCCGCGCGGACCGCGTCGGCCGCGCGCCCCACTCCCGGGTCGACGCGTCAGCCCCGGCGGTGACGGGGGAACCGGTCCGGTCACGCACCGCACGCAGCGGTCACTCGGTGTGCACGCCCGGCCGGGCAAGCGGGTGCCGCGAGCGGCGGTTCCGCGCCGGAGGGGTGTGCGCGCCGGCGGGGTGTGCGCGCCGGGCTCAGCCCAGGTCGGCGTGCAGGCGCACGGTGGTGCGCCCGGCCCGGTGGTCGACCTCCAGCAGGTCGCAGAACTGGCGCACGAGCCACAGGCCGCACCCCCGCCGCAGCCCCGGGTCGGGCGGCAGGTAGCCCTGGTACCAGTCGACGGGACCCGCGCCCGGGTCGGTGACGTCGCAGATGACGCGCGGACCCACGCGGCGCAGGGTCACCTGCCCGCCGCCGCCACCGTGCCGGACGGCGTTGGTGGCGAGTTCGTTGACGCTGTAGACCAGCCGCGCGACGGCCTCGCCGGACATGCCCAGCGCGGCGGCGGTCCGCGCGACGAAGGCGCGCACGGCCGACAGGTCGGTGCCGAACCGCAGCACGGCCTCCTCGCCGTCGGCGCGCAGCGGGGCGAGCCGGCGTTCCCAGGAGCCGTCCGCGGCCGTCGGACCGGTGTAGTGGTCGCTGGCCCGCGCGGACCGGCCCACGGCCAGCTGCGGGTGGGTGCGCCGGGCGTCGTCCACCACGTGACCGGGCAGCACGCGGGTGTCGTACGGGCAGACGATCCACGCCGGGCAGTCGGCGAAGGCGAGGTTGATCACCGACTCGTAGCGCGTCCACTCGGCCGTCTCCAGCTCGTCGCGGCCGTGCCACACCGGCTCGCCGATCACCCGCACCCGGGGGTGCGGGCCCTTCACCGCGTGCCGGTCGACGTAGCGGTGGTAGGCGCTCAGCGTGCGCCCCGGCGCCCGGTACCAGTCCTCGGCGTCGACGAACTCCACCCGCCCGGCGGACTCGCCCAGCGCGCGGGCCAGCAGCGCGGCGTTGGCGGCGGTGGTCACCGCGAGCACGGCGTCGCCCCGCTCCAGGCCATCGGCGCAGAACGGCGCGGTGGCGGACAGGAACTCGTCGTCGCTGCCGTAGACCAGGCCCTGGTGGACCAGGGTCGGCGGGTGCGGGGCGGCGGTCACGCGCCCACCTCCTGTGCGCTGACGACCGGGGCGGGGGCGGCGGACGTCGGGCGCGGGCGGGAGCCGCGGTCCCCGTCCAGGACCCGCCGTTCCCGACTGCCGTGCGTGATCACGTCCGCCCCAGAGCTCCCGCCGGGCCCAGTTCCGGGCCGTTGCGCGTCAACAGTAACCCGCCGGGGGGCGGGCCGGTACGCGTGGCACCGCCGTCGCCCGCCCCGCGCGCCCGGCCGGCGGGCGGCCGTCCGGTGCGCGGTGGTGGGTGCCACGGCGTCCGGGAGGCGGCACCGGCGCGTTTCCCGACCTGGTCGGGTGGTGAAGGCGCCGGGGGTCGGGGGGCGTGCCCCCGGCGCTGTCCGGTCTATCGCCCCGGCCCGTCACCGCGAAACAGGCTCACGTGTCGTTCACCCGAACGGATGAAGCCAAAAGGGGGTACCCACCCCTGGAAGCCCACGTCAGGGGGACGGCGCTCAGCTCCCGCCGGGGGAGCGGACGACCACCACGTCCGCCAGGCCCGAGATGGTGATGACCGGTTCCAGCAGCGGCGCGGCGAGGAGTTCGATGCGGTCGGCGTGGTCGAACAGGACGCTCAGCCCCGCGCTGTCCAGGTACTCGACCTCGGTCAGGTCCACCACGAGCCGCCCCGGCAGGCCGTCGAGGGCGGCGGCGAGGGCCGGGGTGTTGCTCAGGTCGATCTCCCCGACGGCCTTGAGGACCGCCGTGCCGTCCGGGGCGCGGCCGGGGGTGAGGGTGAGGGGCGTGGTCATCAGGGGATCCTCAGGTGCATGTCGACGGTGGTGCCCCCCGGACCGGGGGTGATGGTGACGCGCTGCATCAGCGCGCGCATCAACGTGACGCCCCGACCGCGGTGCCGGTCGACCTCGGGCTGCGGTGTCCGCCAGCGGCCGGTGTCGACCACGGTCAGGCGCAGGTCGTCGACGAGCGCCTCGGCGCGGAGCCGGACCGGGTCGCCGGTCGCGTCGCGGTGGCCGTGCTCGACGGCGTTGGCGCAGGCTTCGCCGGCGGCGATCAGGACGTTCTGGACGTCCTGCGCGGGCAGGCCGCAGCGGGTCAGCCAGCCGCGCAGGGTCTTGCGGACCGGCGCGAGCTGGGCGGCCTCGGCGGGGAAGGACAGCTCCAGCGGGGCCGGGTGGCGGTAGAGCAGGAGCGCCACGTCGTCGTCGTAGCCCCCGGCCGGGGCCAGCCGGGCCATCACCTGGGTGGCGAGGTCGTCGAGGGCGGTGTCGCGGCCCTCCTGGACGGCCTGCCCGGCCTGGTCGATGCCCGCGGTCAGCGGGCGGCGGCGGCGTTCGACGAGGCCGTCGGTGTACATGAGCAGGGTCGCGCGGGGCGGCAGGGTGCACTCGGCCTCGGGGCGCCGCACGCCGGGGCGCACGGCGAGCGGCGTCGAGCCGCCCTCGTCCAGCAGCCGGGTGGTCCCGTCCGGGTGGGCGAGGATGGCGGGCGGGTGGCCGGCCCGGGAGTAGACCAGGTGACCCGTCTCCGGGGTGAGCACGCCGCAGAAGACCGTGGTGCACACGGCGCCGGGCACGCCCGCGGCGAAGTGGTCCAGGGCCGACAGCGTGCGGGCGGGCCCGACGTCCTGCAGCAGCAGGGCGCGGCAGGCGCTGCGCAGCTGCCCCATCACCGCGGCGGCCTCCAGGCCCCGGCCGACGCAGTCGCCCACCACGATGCCGATCCGGCCGTCCGGCAGCGGGACGGTGTCGTACCAGTCGCCGCCGACCTCCAGGGGACGGGCCGCGGGCTCGTAGCGGACCACGAAGCCCTCGGGCAGGCTGGCGGGGCCGAGGATGGCGCGCTGGAGCGCGATGGCGGTCTCGCGCTGCTGGTCGATCTGGTGGGCGCGGCTCAGCCCCTGCGCCAGGTGCCCCGCCAGCAGCGACAGCAGGACCTTGTCCTCGTCGGTGAACGGCCGGTGGGCGTCCAGGTCGAGCCAGAGCGCCATGGTGCCCGAGGGGTGCTCCAGGGTGATGCCGGTGCCCGTCGCCCCGACGCCGGTCTGGCTCAGCAGGGGGCGTTCGCGCAGCGCGCCGAGGGTCGCCCGGTGCTGCTCGTCCAGGGTGTCCCAGTCCAGGCCCGGTTCGGTGGCGGCGAGCTGCGGCGCGTCGCGGTCGGTGAAGACGGCGGCCAGGACCCGGCGGGCGCGCCACAGCTCCCGGAACTCGTCCAGCGCCCCGTCCAGCGCCTCGGGCAGGCTGGTGGCCCGGGTCAGGCGCATGCTCAGCGCGGCCAGGGCGGTGTCGCGCTGGATGGCGTAGTGCTCGGCGGTGACGTCGCGGAAGGTGCCCACGACCACGGTGCGCCCGGTGTCGGGGTCCTGGGCGGAGTTGAACGTGACGCTGATCCACAGCTGGTGGCCGTCGCGGTGGGTCACCGGCACCGTGTAGCTGCCCCGGCCCCGGGCCACCAGGGCGGCGAAGGCGTCGGCGACCTGCTCGTGGGCGCCGGGGTCGGTGCGGGCGTCCGGCCACCACGGGTGCACCGGCGCGTAGGGCAGGCCCTCGGCGCCGTAGCCGAGGATGTCGGTGAAGGCGGTGTTGATCTCCACGACGGCGCCCTCCTCGTCGCAGACGAAGAACGCCTCCTGGAGGGAGTCGATCAGCGCGGTGCGCCAGCGGGCGTGGTGGTTGCGCAGGCGGGACAGCTCGACGTTCGCCCGCACCCGGGCCAGCAGCTCCGCCGCGGCGAACGGCTTGACCAGGTAGTCGTCCGCGCCGGCGTGCAGGCCCTCGATGGACGCCTCCTGCCCGGCGCGGGCGGACAGCAGCAGCACCGGGACCGCCGCGGTGCGCGGGTCGTTGCGCAGCGCGCCCACCAGCGCCAGGCCGTCCAGGCGGGGCATCATCACGTCGCTGACGAGCAGGTCGGGCTCCCGGACGCGGACCGCCTCCAGCGCCTCCACGCCGTCGGTGACGGCGTGGACCCGGTAGCCGGCGTCGGACAGCAACCGGGTCAGGTACCCGCGCATGTCGGCGTTGTCGTCGGCGACCACCACCGTCGCGGGCACCGAGGGGCCGTGCGCCCCGCCGTCGTGTCCCCCGCCGTCGGGCGCCTCGCCGTCGGGCCCGTCGTCCCCGTCGGGCAGCCAGCGCAGGGCTTCCTGCACGTACGGGGCGGCGGTGCCGGCCACCGGGGTGGCGGTGCCGGCCGGCACCAGGGCGTCGGCGGGCAGGTGGGCGGAGCCGAAGGGCAGGCGGATGGTGAAGGTGGTGCCCCGGCCCTCGGTGCTGTCGGCGGTGATGGTGCCGCCGTGCAGGCCGACCAGCTCCCGCACCAGGGCGAGCCCGATGCCGCTGCCCTCGGTGGAGCGGGAGCGGGCGTGCTCGATGCGGTGGAAGCGCTCGAACAGCCGGGGCATCTCGTCGGCCGGGACGCCGATGCCGGTGTCGCTGACGGTGACCACGGCCTCGGGCCCGTCGGCGCGCACGGACACGCCGACCGAACCGTCGAAGGTGAACTTCAGCGCGTTGCTGAGCAGGTTGAGGACCACCTTCTCCCACATGCCGCGGTCGAGGTGCACGGGTTCGGGCAGCGGCGGGCAGTCGACCTCGAAGGCCAGGCCGGCCCGGTCGACCGCGGAGCGGAACACGCCGGCCAGCTCGGCGGTGACGGCGGACAGGTCCACGGGTTCGTAGCCGGCCTGCATCCGGCCGGCCTCGATGCGGGAGAAGTCCAGCAGCGTGTTGACGAGCTTGCCCAGCCGCAGCCCGTTGCGGTGGACGAGCCCCAGCTCCTGCGACGCCTGCGGGTCCGACCCCGCCAGCCGGTCGCGCAGCTCCGCCACCGGCCCCATGATCAGGGTGAGGGGGGTGCGGAACTCGTGGCTGATGTTGGAGAAGAACGCGGTCTTGGCGCGGTCCAGCTCGGCCAGCTCCTCGGCCCGCCGCTGCTGCGACTGGTAGGTGCGGGCGCTGGCGATCCCGGTCGCGACGTGGCCCGCGACGAGGTCGACGAACCCCCGGTAGCCGTCGTCCAGCGGCCGGTAGCGGTTCAGCCCGATCACCAGGAACCCGTAGGGCGCGCCGCCCTGCTGCTGCAACGGCGTCACCAGCGCCTGCGCGGGCGGCTGCGGCCAGTCGCCGCCCGGCAGCCCGGTGAACGGCTCGCCGTGCAGCGCCACCAGCGCGGTGTCCCCGCGCGCGGGGACCGCGGTCGGCCACACCGGGCCCTGCTCGCCGGCGGGCAGCGCGGCGGGCGCGATCGGGTGGTCGGCGGGGACGCCGGTCGTGGCCGCCAGCCGCGCGCCGCCGTCGTCCTGGAACAGGTAGGTCAGGGTGAAGGGCAGGTCGCGCAGGTTGCGCTGGAGCTGGCGGCCGGCGAAACCGAGCATCTCCTCCTCGGTGCGCACCACGCTGGGGTCCGAGCCCAGGTCGCGCAGCGTCGCCATCCGCCGCTCGCCGACGACCCGGTCGGTGTCCTCGCTGACCACGCACAGCATCCCGACCACGACGCCGTCGTCGTCGCGCAGCGGGCTGTAGGAGAACGTGTGGTAGCTCTCCTCCGGGTAGCCCGACCGCTCCACGAACAGCAGCAGCGCCTCGTCCCAGGTCGCCCTGCCGGTGGTCAGCACGGTGTCGATCCGGGGCCCGATGTCGCCCCAGATCTCCGCCCACACCTCGGCGGCGGGCCGGCCCAGCGCCCACGGGTACTTGCGGCCCAGCGTGTCGCGCCGGTAGGCGTCGTTGCAGAAGAACGTCAGCTCCGGTCCCCAGGCCATCCACATCGAGAACCGGGACGACAGCAGGATGCTCACCGCGGTGCGCAGGCTCTGCGGCCAGCCGTCCGGCGACCCGAGCGGGGTCGTCGCCCAGTCGACGGCGGCCAGGTGCCGGCCGACCTCGTCGTCCGCGGCGAACACGTCGGTGCCCGCCCTCGGCCACCCGTGCCCGGTGTCGTCGGAACGCGCCACTGGAGACCCCTTCGTACGCGCCGACCAGGTCCGGGACCGCTGCCCCGACGTGCCACCGGCCGTCGATCACCGCCGCCGTGGGAACCCGGAGACGCGGTCCGTAGGATAGGAGATCACACCTGGTGGGTGGCTGTCCGGGGCACGGGGACGCGGTCCGGGAACCCGCTCGACCGACGACCGCCCGAAACCCACCACGCAGGGAGAACCGGTGACCGATCGCGTCTTCACCGTCAGCACCAGTTCCCAGCCCGGGGGGCCGGCCGTGCTCCGGGTCTCCGGCGAGCTCGACCACCACACCGCGCCCCAGCTGAGCGAGGCCGTCCACGCGGTGCCGTCGACCGCCGGCATCGTGCTCGACCTGACCGGCCTCTCCTACTGCGACTCCACCGGCATCACCGTGTTCGTCACCGCCCACCAGCGGGCCGAGGCCGCCGGCGGTTCCCTCGACCTCGCCGGTCTCAGCCCCGACCTGACCCGCGTGTTCGGCATCGTCGGGCTCGACCAGGTCCTGTCGCTGCACCCCACCGTCGAGCAGGCGCTCCGGTCCGCGCACGCCCGGCGCGGCGCGTAGGGCGGGTCAGCCGCACGCGACGGTCGCCCACACCGTCTTGCCGGTGGGCGTGGGGTTCCACCCCCACCGGTGGGACAGCTCCCCGACCAGCACCAGCCCCCGGCCGCGTGTCCCGGCCAGGCGTGACCGGCCCGGCACGGGCGGCCGGGACGACGGGTCGTCGACCTCGATCCGCACCCGGTCGAGCGGCCCGAGGTTGCGCAGCAGCCGCAGCACCGTCGGCCCGCGCGCGTGGTCGTGGGCGTTGCCGACCAGTTCGGTGACGACCAGCAGGAGGTCGTCGAGGACGTCGGTGCCCGCCAGGCGGGGCACCCCGTCCGCCACCCAGCCGCGCACCCGGGCGAGCTGCGGGGCCTGCCCGGTCACGTCCCAGACCAGCGGGTTGTTGCTGATCAGCGGCGCGGTCACCCCGCGCCGCCCGGTCGCCGGTGGGCGTCCGGTCACCCGGCGCCGCCCGGTCGCTGGTGGACGTCCGGGACGCCGTCCCGGTCGTCGTCCCGCGTCTCCTCCTCGTGGATGCGGCGGTGGACGCGGTTGCGGGCGCGCAGGATCAGGGTCGCGACCAGGGCGGCCAGCAGGGACCCGAGGAGGACGGCCACCTTGGCGTCGTCGTACTGGGTGGTGCCCTCGCCGAACGCCAGTTCGCCCACCAGCAGCGAGACCGTGAAGCCGATGCCGCCCAGCACGGCCAGGCCGACCACGTCCACCCAGGCCAGGTCGTCGTCCAGGGTCGCCCTGGTGAAGCGGGAGACCAGCCAGGTGCTCGCGGTGATGCCCACGAGCTTGCCCACCACGAGGCCCGCGACGATGCCGAGGGTCACGGTGTCGGCGAGGGACGCGGCCAGGCCGTCCAGGCCGCCGATCCCCACGCCCGCGGCGAAGAACGCGAAGACGGGCACCGCCACGCCCGTCGACACGGGCCGCCAGCGGTGCTCGAAGTGCTCCGCCAGGCCCGGGCCCTCGCCGGCCTTGCGGCGGATCACCGGGACCGCGAAGCCGAGCAGGACGCCGGCCACCGTGGCGTGCACGCCCGAGGCGTGCATCAGCGCCCACGTGGCCGCGGCCAGGGGCAGCAGCAGCCACCAGGAGCGGACCCGGCGCTGCACGAGCACCGTGAACAGGGCCAGCGGGACCAGCATCAGCAGGAGCGGCGTCACCGCCAGGTGGTCGGTGTAGAACAGCGCGATGATCACGATGGCGATCAGGTCGTCCACCACGGCGAGCGTGAGCAGGAACGTGCGCAGCGCCGAGGGCAGGTTGCGGCCGATCACCGCCAGGACGGCCAGGGCGAACGCGATGTCGGTCGCGGTGGGGATGGCCCAGCCGGCGGCCGCGTCCGGCGAGCCGAGGTTGACCAGGGCGTAGATCAGGGCGGGCACGGCCACGCCGCCGAACGCCGCCGCCACCGGGACGGCCGCGCGCCGCGGGTCGCGCAGGTCGCCCGCCACGAACTCGCGCTTGAGCTCCAGGCCCGCCACGAAGAAGAAGATCGCCAGCAGGCCGTCGGAGGCCCACTGGCCCGCGGTCAGCCTCAGGTGCAGCGACCCGGGGCCGAACTCGACCGCGCGCAGCGCCTCGTAGGTCGGTGCCCACGGCGAGTTCGCCCAGACCAGGCCGAGCAGGGCGGCCACGAGCATGATCACGCCGCCCACGGTCTCCAGGCGGAGGATGTCGGCGACGCGCTTGGCCTCGGGCCACGAGCCGCGGTCGAAGAGCTTGGCTGCGGTGCTGCGGTTCACGGGCGGCTCCTGGGGTCGGTCGGGCGCGACGCCGACCAGGCTTCCCGGCACACCATGCCCCGTCAGGAGCAACGCCACGACCCTAACGGCGGGTGCCGGGCGGCGCAAAAGCTCCGGGGCCGTGCCCGCCGGCGCCGGCCGGTCACGACCGGTCCGGGACGCGCGGCAGCGCGCGGGTGATCCGGGCGACCTCGGCGGGCGCGGAGTGGTGCGCGGCGTGCGCGGCGCCGGCCAGTTCGACGAGGTGGCCGCGCGGGAGGAGCGCCGCCACCTCGCGGGCCCACTCCCGCGACACGATCGGGTCGCCGCTGCCGCGCACCACGGCGGTCGGCGTGCGGAGGTGACCGAGGTTGAGCTCGACCGGGTCGTCGAGCAGGTGGCCGAACGTGGCGGCGATCCGGCGCGGACCGCAGGTCAGGTAGTCGCGGGTCAGCAGCGGGACCAGCGCCGGCCGTTCGCGCGGCACGTCGGCCAGCAGCCGGGCCAGCTGCCTCGGCGTCGACCGGGCGTGCCGGTCCACCGTCGGGCTGACGAGGACCGCCGGGCCGAGCAGGTCGGGGGAGTGCACCGCCAGGTCCGCGACGACCTGGCAGCCCGCGGAGTTGGCCACCAGCGCCGCGCCGCCCCGGCCGGTCGCCCGCAGCCAGTCGGCCAGTGCGCGGGAGAGCCCCCGGACGTCCAGCGCCTCGCGCGGGCCGGGCGTGCGGCCGAAGCCGGGCAGGTCCACCGCGGCCACCCGCGCACCGGGTGCGAGGCACCGGGCCAGCGGCAGGAAGTAGCGGTGCGAACAGCCGAGGCCCGGCACGCACACCACGTCCGGCGCACCGCGCGGTCCCAGCACGGCGGCGTGCACGCGGGTGCCCGCGACCTCGGTCAACTCGGCCGACACCCGGTCCGGGCGGGTGGCCGTCGGGGCGGGACGGGTCACCGCGCGCAGGCCCGGGTGCTCATGGGCGGCGGGTACCCCTTGATCACCCCCGTGAACCGGCGGCCCTGCCCGGCCTTGCCCGGCCCTGCTCGGCCTTGCTCGGCCCTGCTCGGATGCGGTGGGCCGCCGCGGGTATCGCACGGCCGTGCCGCGGGTAGCCCGACCGCATGATCGACGTGTGGAGGCGGTCCGCGACCGACGTGCGGGGGTGGGCCGCGTGAGCGCCGTCCTGACCGTCAACGCGGGCTCGAACAGCCTCAAGGCGCACCTGGTGGACACCGGCTCCGAGGAGGTCCTCGACTCGGCCGAGGTCGAGCACCCGCCGGACTCCGACGAGGCCCGCCGCGCCCTGGACGACCTGCTGGGCGGCGCGGACGACGTCGTCGCGGTCGGCCACCGGCTGGTCCACGGCGGACCGGACCTGCGCTCGCCGACCGCGGTGGACGACGCGGCGCTCGCCGCCGCCCGCCGCGCCGAGGCGCTGGCCCCGCTGCACGTGCCGCCCGCGCTGCGGCTGCTGGACGTGCTGCGCGAACGCCTGCCCGACGTGCCGCACGTGCTGTGCCCGGACACCGCGTTCCACGCCGACCTGCCCGACGTCGCCGCCACCTACCCGCTGCCCGCGTCGTGGCGGGAGCGGCACGGCCTGCGCCGCTACGGCTTCCACGGCCTGTCCTACAAGTGGGCGCTGGACCGCACCGCCGCGCTGCTGGACCGGCCCGCCGACCGGTTGACCGTGCTGATGACCCACCTGGGCGGCGGCTGCTCGGTGTGCGCGGTGCGCGACGGCCGCAGCGTCGACACCTCCATGGGCTTCACGCCGCTGGAGGGCGTGCCGATGTCCAAGCGCTCCGGCAGCGTCGACCCCGGCCTGCTGCTGTGGCTGCTGCGCCACGGCGGCGTCGGGCTGGACGACCTCGAACACGGGCTCAACCACGAGTCGGGCCTGGTCGGCCTGTCCGGCGGCCGGTCGGGCGACACCCGCGACCTGGTCGCCGCGGCGGGGGAGGACCCGGCGGCGGCGTTGGCGCTGGCGGTGTTCGCCCACCGCGTGCGCCGCGAACTCGCCGCCGCGGCCACCTCGCTCGACCGGCTCGACGCCCTGGTGTTCACCGGCGAGATCGGCTGGGACCAGCCCGAGGTGCGCGCCGACGTCGTGGCCGGCCTGTCGCTGCTCGGTGTCCCCGCGGACCTGGTGGCGGACCCCGGCGGCGACGGGCCGGTCAGCCCGCCCGGCGCCGCCGTCCCGGTGCTCGTGGTGCGCCCGCGCGAGGAGCTCCAGCTCTGCCGCGCCACCCTGGCCGCCCTGTGAGATCCCGGCCGGCCCCGTGAGACCCCGGCCGCCCCGTGAGGCGGGTGCGGGACCTTACGCGGACATCACCAGCAGCGACCTGACCGCGTCCTGCGCGGTCGGGTGGACCCGCACGGCCTGGTCCACGAAGGTGATCGACAGGGGGCGCAGCACGGCGCGGCGGTCGGTCGCGACGACCAGCGCTATCCCCTGGCGGTGCGCCCGCTGCACGGAGTCCACGAGCAGCCGGATCCCGGTCGAGCCGAAGAAGTCGGTGCCGGTGAGGTCCACGACCAGGCCGGTCGGCCCGCGGTCGAACGCCGCGTCGAGCGCGGCGCGGACCTGCTCCTCGCAGGCGATGTCCACCTCGCCGATGAGTTCGACGACGGCGATGCCGCCGTGGGCGATGTGGGAGTTGATCGTGACGGGTGCGGTCTGCGAGCAGGTTTCGCCCATGGGGGGCTCCTCGATCGGCGTGAACGTCGACAACCGAGCTTCTGCTCAACCCGGACCGCGGCTCCGCGTGACGGTGCACGACGGTTGTCACCCACGGTATCGGACAGCTGGTCGAACGACAACGACCCGGTGGTTGCTGTCACGCAACAACCGACGGACATGACTATTGTCGGATTGTTGAACAATCCTCCTCGGTGGGTAGGCTTCTGCTACCTGGTGGGCGCTCTCCAGCCCCGCGCCGAAAAATTCTTCGCCGACGTGCCGAAGAATTTTCGCCGACCTGTCGAACCCCGGGGTCGTCGTTCGTCGCCCGGGTGAGGATCGATCACCGTGTCCGGGGTCGGCCCGACCACCTGTCCTCACCTGACCACTTAGGAGTGGCAATGCGGTTCCTGATGATGCACCGGCTCGACGAGAGCGCCTCGGAAGCCTGGAACCCCAGCCCGGAGTTCATCGACAAGATGGGCGCGTTCATCCAGGACTGGGTCGACCGGGGCGTCCTGATCACGGCCGAGGGCGTCCACCCGTCCGTCATGGGCGCACGCGTCCGCAAGGCCGCCGGCGCGGGGCTCACCGCCACCGACGGGCCGTTCACCGAGGCCAAGGAGGTCATCGGCGGGTTCGCGCTCATCAACGCGAAGGACAAGGCGGAGGCCGTCGAGTACGCCGGGCTCTACGCGGACCTGTTCGAGGAGGTCGAGGTGGAGGTGCGCCAGGTCGTCGAGTTCGAGGACCTGCCCGACCAGGCCCAGGCCGCCGGCCACGGTCGGGCGGCCGGCCACTCCTGATCGGCCGACCTCGCCGCGCCGCGCCGACCTCGCCGCGCCGTGCCGTCCGGGCACGTCGCGGCGAACCGGGACCACGGCCCGCCGCGACGCCCTACCATCCGGGCAGGCACGTCGGGTAGGGGTGCCCGAGGGGGGAGTGCGCCATGACCAAGCGGTCCGCGACCGCGCGCGGGTTCCTGACCGCGCTGCTGCTGGCGGTGTCCGGCGTCGTCGGCGTGTCACCGGGCGCGGCGCTCGCGCAGGCGGACTGCGCGGCCGAGCAGTCCGCGCTGGACCAGGTCCACCAGCAGATCAGCACCCACAACGCCAAGCCGCACGTCTTCGAGCTCCCCCGGCAGGCGGGGGAGCTGGCCGCCTACGACGCCGAGGCCGCCGCGCTCAACACGGCGCAGCAGACCGCGATCACGAACCTCGGGGGCTGCCGGCAGCGGGTCCTGCAACGGGACCAGGCGCTCGCGGAGCTGGCGGACGCGCGCCCCGGCTCGCCCGCCGTCCCGACGCCCAGGCCGGACACCCTCCAGCGGCTGGAGCAGGAACGGGCCAAGCTGCCGCCGGGCTTCACGTCACCGGTCCGCGCGCCGGACGCGAAGGGGCGCTGGCGGGTGGACAAGGGCACGCCCCCGCGTCCCCTGTACGAGGCGCTGCGCGAGGTGACGCCGCCCGGCAACTGGGGTGCGGGCACCACCCTCCAGGGCGTGTCCAGGCCGAAGGTCGGCGACCGCAACCCGGCGCTGCACCCGAGGCACACCATCGGCGCCAACGCCAAGGGCGAGCCGCAGGTGTCGCCCGACCACGTCGTGCCGCTGACGGAGATCGTCCACATGCCGGGCTTCCTCCAGCTCAACGCCCGGAACATGTACTCGGTCGTGAACTCGCCCCTCAACCTCCAGTGGATGGCCTCGCGCACCAACATCTCCAAGGGCTCCAAGAGCGCGGGGGTCGTGACCCGGTTCGACCCGGCGTGGTCGACCGCCCAGGTGGCGCTGGAGAACAGGATCAGGCCGCGGTTGCAGGACCTGATCGCCAGGCTGCTCGCGAGCCAGTGATGAGCGAGGATGGCGGCATGACGGACTTCGACCTGGCGAGGATCGTCGCCGACGTCGCCGGGAGCAACCCCGCCGCGCTCGTCCGGCCGGGGTCCCCGGAGGCCGCGGCGGTGCCGCCGAGGTGGCGGGCCGTCGCCTCGGGTACCGACGCGGCCGCCCGGTGCTCGGCGGCGCTGGCCCTGTGGAACCAGGACTTCCTCGACCTGCTGCCGAGCTTCGCCGCGGTGTTCCGCGAACGGCTGGCGGACGTCCGCGCGTGCCGGCTGCGCGACGACTGGGTCCTGCTCTACCTCGCCCGCGACGCGGTCGACCCGCACGTCGTCGTGTGGATCGGCTGGGACCCGGCGGCCGGCGGCGACGCGCGACCGGAGTTCTGGGACAGCCTCCCGGAGCCCGCGCGGCGGTTCCTGACGGACGTGCACGCGGGCTTCACGGGGCCGGACTGGGAGTCGCACGGCCTCGTCGGACCGGCGCGGATGACGACGTTCGCGGAGTGGTTCGACCTCGACGAGGAGGCCGTCGAGGACTGGGACGAGGACGCCGAGGTCGCGGCGGGGCGGATGGCGGTCGTCACCACCAACGGCTCGACGCTGTACTACTGCGTCTCCCCGGACGTCCCGCCCGGCCGGGTCGTCCTCGTGCACGAGGACGACGTCGACGCGGAGCCGGAGTTCGGCGAGGCGCTGGACCAGTTGATGAGCCGGCGGTTCTCGGCCTGAGGCCGGGGCGTCGGGCACGTGGAAGGGGAGACGTGGCACAACCACCGTTGGAACCGGCCGGGGAGGCGGGGGACACCGGGAAGGCCGAGGAGGTCGGAGGGGCCGGGGGGTTCGTCGACCCCGACCCGACGCCGCCCGCCGGTCTGCCCATCGCGCCGCCCGACGCGGTGCCGCCCGCCGCAGTGCAGGCCGACGCAGTGCAGGCCGACGCAGTGCAGGCCGACGCAGTGCAGGCCGACGCAGTGCAGGCCGACGCGGTGCCGCCCGTCGCGGTGCCGCCCGGTGCTGTCCAGCCCGCTGTTGTCCAGCCCGCTGTTGTCCCGCCCGGGGGCTTCGCGCAACCGGGGTTCGACCAACCGGGTTTCCCACCGCACGGTTTCCCGCAGGACCCCGGCTACCCGCAGCACCCCGGGTATCCGCAGCAACCTGGCTACCCGCCACACCCCGGCTACCCCTCGCACCCCGGGTACCCGCCGCCCCCGGAGCAGGCTCGCCCGGACCCGGCCCGCCGCAAGCGCCGCCGCGTCGTCCTCGCCGTGGCCGCGGCCGTCGTGCTCCTCGTGGCCGCCGGCGTGCTGTTCTTCGTCCTGCCCGACCGCGACGAGCGCGAGGTCGAGCGGGTGGCCGACGAGTTCGTGACCGCCGTCGACGGGGCGGACCAGGCCGCGGTGGCGGCCCTGCTCTGCGAGGAGGAGGCGGCCGGGCTCGCCCCGGACGACGAGGAGCCGGCGGGGTCGCCGGAGGACGCGCCGTCCACGCCGGCCGGACCGGGGTTCGCCCGCGACATCACCGGTGTGCGGGTCGTCGAGGACGTCGCCGAGGTCCGCGTCACCCGTCCCGACCAGGAGCCGTTCTCGCTGTACCTGCGCCGCGAGCAGGGTGCCTGGAAGGTCTGCGCCCCGGCCGAGGGCCGGTTCCGCGAGGTGGCCGGACCCTCCTGAGGCGAACGCACGCGGTGCCGCCGGCCGGTGGGGCGATCGGGTGTCGCCGTCATCCGGTTGCCGCACCCGGCCCACGGCTGGTAGCCACCCGGCGTCGCGGCACGCCGCCGGAGTGCCGCAATAGCCGCTTCCGGGCCGCACGAGGGCTGCCGTAGCGTCGGTCGACAGGTGCACCGCCGTCCGTCACCCCTGCTCTTGGAGGCGTTCGTGTCCCGTCGTCCCCTGCACGCCCTCATCGCCTGTGCCGGCGCTGCCGCCACGGCCCTCGCCCTGACCACACCCGCCGCGGCTGCTCCATCCACATTGGACTTATCGGTCGAACCCGCCGCCCTCGCGGAGGTGCAGCGGACGCTCGGCGAGCGGTTGGGCGACGCGTACGCCAACTCCTGGCTGGACCCCGACGGCAAGCTGGTCGTGGGCATCACCGACGCTTCCCGCGCGGCGGAGGTGCGCGCCGCCGGCGCGGTCGCGAGGACGGTGTCCCGCAGCGCCGCCGAACTCGACTCGGTGAAGTCCACGTTGGACAAGAAGGCCGAGGGCGTACCGGACTCGGTGACCGGCTGGTACGTCGACGTGGTGGCCAACGAGGTCGTCGTGTCCGTGCTCGGCGACGACGCGGCCGGCCTCGCCTGGGCCCGCTCGACCGGCGGCTCCGCCGTGCGCGTGGACCGGGTGACCGAGGCGCCGCGCCCGATGTGGAACATCATCGGCGGGCAGGCCCTCTACTTCGGCGGCGGGCGCTGCTCGGTCGGGTTCAACGCCCGCAACTCCGCGGGCGCCCGGTTCGTGATCACCGCCGGCCACTGCACCGAGCTGGGCGGCTCGGTCTCCGGCACGGGCGGCGCGATCGGCTCGGTGGTCACCACCTCCTTCCCCGGCAACGACTACGGCACCGTCCGGGTCACCAGCTCCAGCGCCGTCTCCACCGCGCTGGTGGACCGCTGGTCCAGCGGCAGCGACGTCACCGTCGCGGGTTCCTCGGTCACCCCGGTGGGCGGCGGGATCTGCCGTTCCGGTTCCACCACCGGCTGGCGCTGCGGCAGCGTGCAGGCGACGAACCAGACCGTGAACTACGGCGGCGGCGACATCGTCTCCGGCCTGACCCGCACCAACGCGTGCGCCGAGCCCGGCGACTCGGGCGGCTCGGTCGTCAGCAACCCCGGTTCGGGCACCCGCGTGCAGGCCCAGGGGCTGACCTCGGGCGGTTCCGGCAACTGCTCGTCCGGCGGCACGACGTTCTTCCAGCCCATCAACGAGGTGCTGTCGGCCACCGGCCTGGCGCTGGTCACCGGCTGACCGGTCGCGCGCCCTCCCGGTCGTCCGCTCCCCGCGCGGGGGCGGGCGACCGGCGCGTGCAAGGGGGTCGACACCGCCCGCATCCTTTGTATACATTGCATGCAGAGGAGGTCGGGTGAAGACGGTCTACGACGAGCTGCGCGACCTGATCGTGCTCGGCGACTACCCGGCCGGGCAGCCGGTCGGCGAGCTGGAGCTGTGCGAACGGCTCGGCGTCAGCCGCACGCCGGTGCGCGAGGCGCTGCGGCGCCTGGAGGGCGACGGCCTGGTCCGCGCCGCGCGCCGGGGCGTGACCGTGGTCGAGCTGGGCGGCAAGGCGCTGCGCGACGCCTACCTCGTGCGCGCCTCGCTGGAGGCGCTGACCGCCGAGCTGGCCGCGCGCCGCCACCGGGCGGGGGAGCTGTCCCCGGCCTCGCTCGGCCGGCTCGTCGAGCACGCCGACTTGGCCGACCGGGCGACGCGGCAGGGCGACCTCGTCGCCGGCGTGCGGCACAACCGGGCGTTCCACCGGTGCGTGGCGGTGCTCGCCGACAACCCGCCGGCGCTGGAGGTCCTGGACCGGACCTGGGACCAGATCGTGGTCTCGACCCGCGCGTCGCTGACCGCGCCGGCCAGGCCCGCGCTGGTGGACGACGAGCACCGGCGGTTGATCGCGGCCATCACCGCGGGCGACCCCGACGCGGCGGCGACCCACGCCCGCGAGCACGTCCTGTCCACCGCGGACGTCCTGACCGGCAGAAGGGGAGAGGAGCCGGCGTGAACGGCGAGCACCACTACGAGGTCACCGTGCGCTGGACCGGCAACACCGGTCCCGGCACCGCCCGCTACCGCGACTACGGCCGCGACCACGACGTGCTCGCCGCCGGCAAGCCGCCGCTGAGGGCCAGCGCCGACCCGGCGTTCCGCGGCACGCCCGACCGCTGGAACCCGGAGGAGCTGCTGCTGGCCTCCCTCTCGCAGTGCCACATGCTCACCTACCTCGCGCTGTGCGCCCGCAACGGCGTGGTCGTCACCGGGTACGCGGACTCGGCGAGCGGGGTCATGCGGGAGGAACCGGGCGACAGCGGCCGGTTCACCGAGGTCGTGCTGCGGCCCGAGGTGGTCGTCGCCGACCCCGGCACGGTCGACGCGGCGCGCTCGCTGCACGAGGCGGCGCACCGCGCGTGCTTCATCGCGAACTCGGTCAACTTCCCGGTCCGGCACGAGCCGGTGGTGTCGCACGACGCGCGTGCCGTCACGGGCTGAGCGGGCTGGGCGAGCTGAGCGGGCTGGGCGAGCCGGGCCGTCGCGGGCCGGGCGGGCCCGAGCGGGGTGGGGCGTCGGCGGTCAGCGGCCCGCCCGCAACCGCTGCTGCGCGGCCCGCGCCGCCAGGATCGGCAGGAAGTTCCGCACCCGCG
Organism: Saccharothrix sabaoui; assembly: GCF_051756985.1. NCBI lineage: Bacteria > Bacillati > Actinomycetota > Actinomycetes > Pseudonocardiales > Pseudonocardiaceae > Saccharothrix > Saccharothrix sabaoui. The sequence continues at coordinate 27,088 of NZ_JBPKJK010000071.1, read as the reverse complement.
CGTGCCGCGCGAGCCGTTCGTAGGCGTCGGTGACGGCCCGGCGGACGACGTCGTAGCCCACCCGCCCCGACAACCGCCGCGTCAGCTCTTGGGCGGCCTGGTCCAACTGGACCTCGACCCGGGCGTGCAGCCCGCTGGGATCGCGCACCTCGTGCCCCGACAGCTTGTCCGCCATGACGACCTCCGGTTCGTGGGACCGCACCGGGATCGGCCATTGTGGTTAACCGGCGGTGCACACCGATCAAATTCCCGGTTAACGACTGTGCCGCGGCCGGCGACCCGACGCCCGACCTGGGATTCGACCACGACAACCGCCCCGTCCTGTCGAGACGGTCGGGCGGGCTCGCGTTTGCGCGGGCGTCGGCGGGGGCACACGGTGGTGTGCACATCCCAGGTCCGGAGGAAGCGACGGCGGCGCCGACCGCCGGCGGGGAACTGCTGGCCGGCCGGTACAGGTTGGGCGAGGCGGTGGGGGTCGGCGGCATGGCCGAGGTCCACCGCGGTTGGGACGTGCTGCTGCGGCGCCACGTCGCGATCAAGGTGTTCCGCCCCAACGACGACCTCGACGCGGCGCGGCGGTTCGACAACGAGGTGCGCACGCTCGCCAACCTCTCCCACCCCGGCCTGGTCCGCGTCTACGACGCCGGCACCGACGGGCGCGTGCCGTTCGTCGTGCTGCACCTGGTCGAGGGGCAGACGCTGCGCGACCTCGTCGCGCGCGGACCGCTGCCGGTCGACGCGGTGCGGCGGCTGGGCGCGCGGCTGGCCTGCGCGCTCGCCTACGTGCACGACCAGGGCGTGGTGCACCGCGACGTCAAGCCGTCGAACATCCTGCTCGACGAGGACGACGAGCCCTACCTCGCGGACTTCGGGCTGGCCCACCTGACCGGCACGACCCGGTTCACCCGCGACGACCAGATGATCGGCACCGCCGCCTACCTGGCCCCGGAGCAGGTGCTCGGCGCCGACGTGGGCCACGCCGCCGACGTCTACGCCCTCGGGCTGGTCCTGCTCGAATGCCTCACCGGGAAGCGCGAGTACCCGGGCAGCGAGGTCGAGACGGCCGTCGCGCGCCTGCACCGGTCGCCGGTGCTCCCGGCGGACCTGCCCGACGACCTGACCGCGCTGCTGGGTGCGATGACCGCCACGGCCGCCGACCAGCGCCCCACCGCCGAGGACTGCGCCCGCGCGCTGCACGCCGACGAGCTGCCCGTGCGGCCGGTCGGACCGCGCGCCGCGCCCCTCCTGCCCCCGCCCGTTGAGCACACGCTCGCCGAGCACACACCCGCCGAGCGCATCGCCGCCGAGGACGTGGCGGTCGGGCGCGCGGCGAGCGCGGCCGAGCAGACGATGCCGGCGGTCACCGTGCGGCGGGTGCCCAAGGGCAAGCTGCTCGCCACGGCCGCGTCGCTGGTGGGCGCGTTCGCCATCACGTGGGCCGTGCTGCCGGGCGCCCAGCCCGCCACCTCGACCCCGACGGACGCGGGCACCGGGAGCACCGCCACCACCCAGGCCGGCACGCCCGCGCCGGAACCCGCCGTGCACTCCCTCGTCGGCGGGGACGCCGACGCCGGTCCGGACGCGGTGATCGCCCCCACCTCCGGGGCGCAGGAGCCCTCCGCGCCGCCGAGCACGACCAGCGCCCCGCCGCAGCCGACCACCAGCGGCGCGGTCCCGTCCGGCGAGCCGGTGCCCTCCACGGAGCAGTCGCTCCCCGCGGAACCGCCGGTGACCTCCGACGTTCCCCAGCCGACCTCGGGCGCGCCGGAGCCGAGCGTCCCGCCCACCGAGGAGTCCGAGGTGGCGGACGTCCCCGAGCCGCCCACCGACACCATGCCCTGACCCGGCGCCTGGCACCCGGCACCGCCACCCGTCATCCGTCGCCTTGTCGCCGGCGGGGCCCGGCGGTGGCGCGGTCGAGGTCGTCGAGCTGCCGCCGGACGCGTTCGGCGTCGGCGTCGCGGCCCAGCCGGCGGTACAGCTCCAACGCCTCCCGCCACACCGCACGGGCCTGCTCGTGCTGACCCAGGGCGGCGTGGGGGTGGCCCAGCCGGTCGAGGATCGTGGCCGCCTGGGTGGTGCTGCCCAGGGTGCGCAGCAGCACGAGCGCCTGCCGGTAGTGGTGGGTCGCCTGGTGGTGCCGGCCGGTGTCGTGCGCGATGAACCCGAGGCTGTCCAGGGTGTTCGCCTCGCACTCGGGGCTCGGGTGGAGCCGGTGCAGGGTGAGGGCGGCCTCGCAGTGGTCGCGGGCGGCGTCGTAGTCGCCCAGGCGGGCGGAGTGCCAGCCCACCGCGTTGAGCGCGACGGCCTCCCGCACCGGCTGGTCGAGGGTGCGGTAGAGGTCCAGGGCGTGACGGGCGTGCTCCAGGGCCCGCCGGTCGTCACCCCGCCGCTCCCAGGCGGTGGAGAGGGCGTGGTGGGTGTGGGCCTGCTGGGAGGGGTCGCGGTGGTGCTCGGCCAGGGCGAGCGCCCGGTGCAGGTGCTCGACCGCCTCCTCGTGCTGCCCCAGCTCGGCGTGGGCGTGGCCGAGGAGCCGGTGGGCGAGGACGCGCGCACCGTGGTCGGGCAGGTGGGCGGCGGCGTCCACGGCGGTGCGCCACGCGGTCAGCGCGTCGTGGCGGTGCCCGCGCCGCTGCTGGAAGGTGTGCAGGGTCCACGCCAGGTGCCACGCGGCCCGGTGGCGCTGGTGCTCGGCCGCCGTGCGCTGGGCGGCCAGCAGGTGCGGGCGGTGGGTGTCCAGCCAGGCCAGCGCCGCCAGGCGGTCCGGCAGCGGGTGGGGGTGGGCGCCGGGGACGGGCGGGTCGAGCCGGATCGGCGTGCGGTTGGGGCTCAGGAGGCGGTCGGCGGCGTGGGCGGTGTGCCGGTAGAAGTCGACCACCCGCTCCAGCGCCGCCTGCCGCACGGGTTCCGGGAGGTGGTCGTGGGCGGTGGCGGCGGCGTAGGCGCGGACCAGGTCGTGCAGGGCGTACCGGCCGCCCGGCGCGTGGGTCGCGAGGGAGGCGTCGACCAGCGCGTGCAGCGCGGTGCGGGTGTCGCGCGGGGACAGGCCGATGAGGCTCGCGGCGGCGGGCAGGTCGACGTCCGGGCCGGGTGCGGTGCCGAGCAGGGCGAAGGCGGTGCGGTGCCGGTCGGCGAGGTGGCGCAGCGACCAGGACAGGACGGCGGGCAGGCTGGTGTCGGGGTCGTCGGAGTCCAGTGCGTCGAGGCCGAGTTCGCGCAGGTCGGTGACGGTGTCGTGGAGCAGGTCGGGGGTGCCGCGGACGCGGGCCGCGATCAGGCCGAGGGCGAGAGGGAACCCGCCGCACAGCGCGATCAGTTCGGTGACGGCCCGGTTGGCGGCGGTGGTGCGGGTGGTGCCGAGTGCGGAGTGGAGCAGGGTGCGGGCGTCGGTGTCGGTGAGGACGTCGAGGTGGAGGGGGTGGGCCCCGTGGCGGGCGGGGAGGGCGGGGAGCCGGTTGCGGCTGGTGATCAGGACGGTGCAGGAGTGGCCGCCGGGCAGGAGCGGGGTGACCTGGTCGGCGGTGGCGGCGTTGTCGAGGAGGATGAGCATCCGCCTGCCGGTGGTGTGGGTGCGGTAGAGGGCGGCGCGGGCGTCGAGGTCGTGGGGGTGGTGGTCGCGGTCGACGCCGAGGGCGGCGAGGAAGTCGCCGAGTACGCCGGCGGCCTGCTTGGGTGTGTCGGGGCTGAAGCCGCGCAGGTCGGCGGTGAGTTGTCCGTCGGGGAAGCGGTGGGGCTCGCGGTTGGCCCAGGCGAGCGCGAGCCAGGTCTTGCCGATGCCGCCGGTGCCGCTGATCACGGCGATCGTCGCCGCGCCGGTGCCCCCGGGCGGCGGGTCCGGGTGGACGAGGACGCGGTCGAGTTCGGCCAGCTCGGCCGCGCGGCCGGTGAACGGCCCGGGTGCGGCCGGCAGCTGGAGCGGCACCGGAGGTCCGCCCGGCGTCACCGGGGGCATGGCCGGCGCCACCGCGGCCGCGGGCAGCGCGGGGTCGGCGTTCAGGACGCTCCGGTGCAGCTCCTGGAGCGCGGGGCCCGGGTCGGTGCCCAGGTCCCCGGCCAACCGCTCCCGCAGGTGCCGGTAGTGCGCCAGCGCGTCGGCGGTGCGGCCGGCCTGGTGCAGGGCCAGCACGTACTGGCCGGCGACCCGCTCGTCCAACGGGTGCTCGGCCGTGCGCGCGGCCAGCTCGGCCACCAGGTCCGGGCCCTGGCCCAGCCGCAGCCGCGCGTCGGCCAGGTCGTGCCGAGCGGCCAGCCGCTCCCGCTCCAGCACGTCCCGCTCGGCCTCGGCCCACTCGCCGCCCAGACCGGCCAGGGCCTCGCCGCGCCACAGCTCCAGCGCCTCCGCGCACGCCCGTGCGGTCGCCGGGACGTCCCCGGCCCGCGACCGGTCGCGGGCCTCGGCGCACAGCTGCCGGAACCGGTGCAGGTCGACCGCCGCCTCGTCGGCCACCAGCACGTAACCGCCCGACCGCTGCCTGATCGCCACCCCGGCCGCGGGTTCCAGCGCCTGGCGCAGGCGGGAGATGTAGCTGCGCAGCGTGGACCGGGCCCGCGGCGCGGCGGCCGGACCCCACACCCGCTCGACGAGCCGGTCCACCGGCACCACCCGGCCGGCGTCCACCGCCAAGGCGGCCAGCACGCACCGCTGCCGCGCGGGCCCCAACCCCACGCGGTGCCCGTCGACGCGCGCGACCACCTCACCCAGCAGGCGCAACACCACCACGGCGGCCCCCCGGCCTCGACGTCACCCTGCCTCAGCTATATCGCGCTGACCAGCGCGCTTCACGGCATTCCGAGGGTGGTTCACACCAACGGCCGCCCGTTTCGGCGGTCACGCCCCACGGACGGGTGCAGCGCACCCACGGCGCGTTGAGCGGGGTGTGGCAGCGGTCGCCGGCTGACGGGTGGCCGGCGACCGCTGCCGCCACCTATCAGCCGGCGGACGTGCCGCGGAACGCGGTCGGGGCATCCCCGGTCGGGACGGCCCCGGCCGGGGCGTGGACCGTCGCGATCAGGCCCTGCGGGGTGCGCCAGGTGAAGATCGGGCTCCCGTCCGGCAGGACCGCGCCGCCGGGGTCGGTGGCCGTGTCCTCGAAGTAGCGCACCGCCCAGTCGCCGAAACCGCCCGCCGGTGCCAACTGGCCGGCCTGGTGCACGAAGCCGTCCGTGCCCCGGACCGCCAGCTCCACCAGCCCGCCGCCCCGGACGACCGCGGCGGGCGGACCGGCCGCGACGAAGTCGCCCAGCGACGCCCACGTGCCCGGGAACGCGCCCGCCACCTCGCGCTGGGTGTCGACCGTGCCGTCCGACCGCCGGACGAACACCTGGAGGTCGCCGTTGGCGTGCACCACGGCCGCGGGCGTGCCCACCGCGTCCGGGCCGACCGCCCGCCACGCCCCGAGCACCCCGCCGGTGACGGTCGCGGCGCGCACGCCGCCGTCCGGGAAGCGCGCCACGACCTCGTCCTCCGCGCCGTTCGCGACCACGGTGAACTCCGCGGTGGGGCCGGTGCCGAGGGGGAACCAGGTCGAGTGGGTCCGGCGGTGCAGGGTGCCGGCGGCGTCCACCGCGTAGGCGGTCAGCGAGCCGTCCGGCTGCCGGACCAGGACCGGGTCGCTCACCATCCAGCCGCCCTGGTCGACCAGGGGCGTCGTCGACCACGCGCCGGCCCCGGTCTTGCCCCGGTAGGACGCGTCGTCCGAGCTGTTGGCCAGCACCTCGAACCTGCCGTCGGAGCGCACGCCCGCGCCCGGCCGGCCGGTGAAGCCGTGGTGCTCCGGGAACGTGTGGTAGTCGATGATCACGAAGTCGCCCGCGTTGCGCTGCCGCGCGGCGGTCAGGCCGCCCGCCGCGTTGACGTAGAAGTACGACAGGTGCCCGTCGGGGCCGACGACCGGCGTGATCGGCGCTTCCCGGCGGACCGGCACGGACGGGCGGGTCGGCGTCGGCAGGCCGGTGAGCCGGCAGCTGTCCGCGTTGGCCGTCACGTCCAGCTCGCCGTAGAACCCGGTGCCCACCTTGGTGCCGACGTTGACGGCCCAGTGGTCGCCCTCCTCGTACCAGCGGTACCACATCAGCTCGCCGCCGTTGTTCGCGCGCGAGGCGTAGAGGACGTCACCGCCGGGGGAGAAGATCCGGTTGTAGACCCCCCAGGCCCGGCCGACCTGCTGGGCGTGCTTGACGAACCGGTTGGACGCGGCGTGCCACCGGTACCGGAAGAGCAGGCCGTCGGGCTTGCGGGCGTACAGCACGCCGTCACCGGCGGCCACCACGAGGTCGTACTGGCCCCAGCCGGTGTCGATGACCTTGCCGTTCCGGGTGTCGGGCGTCCAGTCGCCGGTGGCGTCGTCGCCCTGCCAGATCCGCACCTTCAGCGACCCGTCGGCGGCGATCTCGTACAGCCTGCCCTTCTCGTCGACGGTCACCTTGTTGCGGTGCTCGGCCTGGGAGTAGCGGCTCCAGCCGGTGCCCACCACGCGGTTGGCCGTGCCGTTGAACATCTCCCAGGCCGTGCCGGTCCAGTGGTAGCGGCGCAGGTCGCCGGTGGCGTTGTCCACCATCAGGTACACCACGCCGCCGGGGCCGGCCACGGTGCGCCCGATGTGCCAGCCGCGCCCGACCGCGTTCACCTTCGCGCCCCAGCTGGTGACGCCGGTCTCGGGTTCGTTGTGCGCGTAGTGCCACAGGTCGCCGTTCGGCTGCACGCCGACGACCAGCGCGGCCGAATGGCAGGTGAGCGTCGCCGCGGCCGACGCCGGGTGCGTGGGCACGGCCGCCAACGATGTGGCGAGCAGCGCGGACAGGGCCAGGCCGAGGCCGTTCCTGGGCAGGGTCGAACCGCTTCTCCGCATGACTGCTTCCCCCCGGTGCGAGTGATCGTCCTGTTGCGGAAAGTACCTGCCGCGCAGGGGGGTCGGAGGGCTTTTGCGACGGGCTCCGGCTCGACACCCCGGTCGTGCTGAACTTCCCGTACTCCCCGCCGCTGCCCCCGGCAACACCTGCACCTTCCAGTACTGACCCGCCCGCTCTCAGCGCGCGCGGTGGACGGCGTGCGCGCTGAGCAGCACCCGGTAGGCGAGCAGCAGGATGATGTGCAGCAGGTACAGCCACAGCCCCAGGGCGCCCACCGCGCCCACCGCGCGCAGGCCCGCGAAGGGGAACGCCCAGTCGACCGGGATGGCCAGGAACAGCAGGAAGCCGTGCAGGAAACCGGTCAGCACCGCACCCGTGCAGAAGCCGCCCACGACGGCGAACGCGCGCGGCAGCAGGTTCGGGCCGGTCGCCAGGAACACCAGGCACAGCGCCACCGACAGCACGACCCAGTCGACGTGGAACGACACCGCGACGCCCCGCACCGCCGACCACCCGCCCGCCAGGTAGTCGGGCGCGACCGACGGCGCGACCGCCAGCGGGGCGGCCAGCAGCAGCGGCGCGACGACGAGCACCGGCAGGAAGCCGATCCGGCCCAGCCAGCCGGTCTTCGCGCCGGACGGCTCGCCCGCGATCTGGAGCAGGCCGCGGCGCAGCCCCTCGCCGTAGAGGCTCGCGGGCAGCAGGGTCGACAGCAGCACGGGCCAGGACGCGCCCAGGGCGGCGTCGGTCAGCGCGCGCAGCGCGGGCCCGGGGTCCTGCGCGTCCGGCAGGGCGTCACCCAGCAGCCGCGCGCCGTCGGTGACCAGGTCGGGTCCGAACAGGACGGCCGCGCCGCGCAGCGCCAGCAGCAGCACCGGCACCACGGCCAGCGCGGCGAAGAAGGAGATCCCGGCCGCCCACAGCGCGAGGTCGCGCCCCCGCAGCGCGGTCAGCGCGTGGCGCAGCACCGCACGGGCTGTTCGCATGGCCGCGTGTACCCCGTGACCGGCGCGCGCACACCGCCCGCCATACGGTGGTGCGGTGGACGAGGTGCGTGGTTGGTCACGGTTGCACGGGCACGACGTGTCCGGCAACAGGTTGGCGGTGGGCTGGATCAGGATCGTCCACCTGCTGGCGCGGCGGGTGCACCGGGTGTCGCCGGACGCGCTGTCGGCCGCGGGCGTGGTGGCGGCGGTGGCGGCGGTGGGCGTGGCGGCGGCGGGCGGCCGGTGGGCGCTGCTCGCGTGCGCGCTGGTGGTGCTGTCGGGCCTGCTCGACGGGGTGGACGGCGCGGTGGCCCTGCGCACGGGCCGGGCGCGGCCCCTCGGCGCGGTGGTGGACGCGGTGGCCGACCGGGTCGCCGACGTGTGCCTGGTGGTGCTGCTGGTCGTGCTGGGCGGCCCGGGGTGGCTCGCGGCGGCGGTGGGCGCGTCGGTGTTCCTGCACGAGTACGCCCGCGCCCGTGCCCAGGGCGTCGGGATGACCGGCGCGGGCGCCGTCACGGTGGCCGAACGCCCGACGCGGGTGGTCGTCGCGGCGGTGGCCTGCCTGGGCGCGGGGGTGTGGCCCGGCGGCACGCCGTGGGTCGGCTGGTCCTGGGGCGCGGTGTGCCTGGCGCTGTGGGCGGCGGTGGCCGCGGTCGGCGGGGCGCACCTGGTGGTCGCGCTGCGGCGCGGCCTGCGCGGCCGGGTCATGCCGGACCTATCAGCTCCGCGGTGATCCTGGCGGACATCGCCACCAGCGGCAGCCCGCCGCCGGGGTGGGCGGAGCCGCCGACCAGGTAGAGGCCCGGCACGGGGCTGCGGTTGGCCGGGCGCAGCAGCGCGGCGCGCGCGCCGTTGGAGGACGAGCCGTACAGCGCGCCGCCGACCGAGCCGGTGTCGCGCTCCCAGTCGGCCGGGGTGCGCACCTCGCGCCACAGCAGGCGGTCGCGCACGTCGTGGCCGCGTTCGGCGAGCACGTCCAGCACGCGGTCGGCGTAGCGGTCGGCCAGACCCGGCTCGGTCCAGTCCACCTGGCCCTGGCGCGGCGCGTTGACCAGGACGAACCACGCCTCGTGGCCGGCGGGAGCGACGGCCGGGTCGTCCGGGGCGCACACGTACACCGTCGGGTCGGGCACCGGGCGCGGGTCGCGGCCGAACAGGGCGTCGAACTCGGCGTCGTAGTCGGCCGGGAACAGCACGCGGTGGTGGTACGGGCGCGGCGAGCGGCCCCGCAGGGCCAGCAGCAGGACGAAACCCGACAGGGACGGCACCGCGCGGGCCAGCGCGCGGCGCGGGGCGCGGGCGCGGCGGTCGGTGAGCAGCTCCTCGTAGAGGTGGCGGGCGTCGGCGTCGGACACGACCAGGTCGGCGGGCACGGTCGTGCCGTCCGCCAGGACCACCCCGCCGCCCGCCGGGCGGACCTGCGTGACGCGGGCGCCGAACGCGAAGTCCACGCCGAGCTTCCCGCAGTGCTCGAACAGCGCGTCGCCGAGCCGGCGCAGGCCGCCGCGCACGTACCAGCCGCCGTGCCGCTGCTCGACGTACGGGACCACGGTCATCAGGCCGGGCAGGCGGCGCGGGTCCGAGCCGCTGTAGGTGGCGTAGCGGTCGAGCAGCATCCGCGCCCGCGGGTCGGACAGCCGCCGGCCCGCGGTGCGCAGCGTCCGCCACGGCGCCAGCGCCCACAGGTCGCGCACGCTCGCCGAGCGCCGCACCAGGTCGCCCACCCCGTTCAGCGGGCGTTGCAGCACCGACTCGCCCACCAGGTCCCACAGGCGGGCGGCGTCGGCCATCAGCTCCGCCCACTCCCGCCCGGTGCCGCCGCCCAGCGCCTCCTCCAGCGCCCCGGGCACCGCCGCCGCGTCGTGCGGCACGTCCACCTCGGACCCGTCGGCGAAGCGGTAGTGGCAGGTGGGGTGCACCGGCACCACGTCCACCGCGTCGTCGAGGTCGCCCCCGGTCTCGGCGAACAGGTCGCGGTAGACCTGCGGCAGGGTCAGCAGCGACGGGCCGGTGTCGAAGGTGAACCCGTCGCGGCGCAGCTCGCCGAGCTTGCCGCCGTGCGTGCCGGACTGCTCCAGCACGGTCACGTCGTGCCCGGTGGCGGCCAGCCGCGCGGCGGCGGCCAACCCGCCCATCCCCGCGCCGACCACGACGACGCGCGCCATCAGCGGCTCCCGTGCAGCGGTCGGTTCTTCCAGGTCAGCGTGCCCGCGCGGCGCGCACGCCAGGACCGCGCCAGCAGCCGCAGCAGCGCGCCCACCGACACCGGGTGGGCCAGCGCGTCCGGCCACGCCCGGCCGCCGGTGCGCCGGGCCGCCACGACCCGGCCAGCCACGGCCGCGGCGTACCCCAGCAGGCCCACCCGCGAACCGGCCAGCGCGGCCACCGGCGGCAGCACGAACAACCAGCCCAGCAGGGCGGCGAGCAGCACCGCGGCGGCGGGGGTGCCGGTGGCCGCCCACAGCGACTTCTCGTACCCGGCGGCCACCTCCGACCAGCCCCGGTACATCCGGCACTCGGCCACCGCGCTCCCGTCGGCCACCGCGCCGCGCCCGCCCGACCGCTTCACCGCCCGCATGAGCGCGATGTCGTCCAGCACGGCGTCGGCGACGGCCTCGAACCCGCCGCAGCGCCGCAGCGCCCCGGCGTCGACCACGAAGAACTGGCCGTTCGCCGCGCACAGCGACTCGCGCGGCGACCGCTCCGCCAGCCGCAGCGGCAGGAACACCAGCCACGACCACTGGAGCAGCGGCTGCACCAGGCGGGTCGCCGCGTCGTCGGCCAACTGGCGGGGGAACGGCGACACGGCGTCCAACCCCGCCGACCGCAGCAGGCCCACGGCGGCGGCCACGGCGTGCGGGGCGAGCACCACGTCGGCGTCCACGAGCACCAGCACCCGCCCGCGCGCCTCGGCGGCGAGCCGCGCGCACGCGGCCGGCTTGCCGGGCAGGCCGTCCGGGGGAGGGGAGCCGGTGATCAGCCGCACCCCGGGGTCGCCCGCCGCGACCGCGCGCACCACGTCGGCGGTCCCGTCGGTCGAGCCGTCGTCGCAGACCAGGACCTCCAGGTCCGGCACACCCCGCTGGGCCAGCAGCGACCGCAGCGCCGGCGCGATGCGGTGGGCCTCGTCGCGGGCCGGCACCAGCACCGACACCGGCTCCGCGCACGGCGGCGGGTCGGCGGGCGGCGTGCGGACCAGGCGCGCGTTGACCAGGGCGTGCGCGGTGCCCAGCGCGGCCGCCACCGACCCGCTCGCGACCAGCGCCCCCAGCACCCGCCTCACCGGTGGGCCCGCCACAGCGCGACGGCGAACGGCACCGCGACCAGCCCCATCAGCAGCCCGCCGACCAGCGACGAGCCGGGCCGGTCGAAGAACGCCGCGTGCGCCCACACCGACGACCCGAAGGTCCACAGGTAGAGCACGGGCGCGGGACCGCGGCGCAGGTCCACGCCGGTGTCGCCGAGCAGGGCGTGCAGCGCGCCGGTGATCAGCACGGCCACCAGCAGCCACCCCGCGAAGTTCGTCAGCGGCACGCCCGCCACGCCGGGCAGCGCGGGCGTCGGGTCCGCCCACGTCCAGTGGCCCGCGTCGACCATCTGCGGGTCCAGGAACACGTCCCACGACGCCAGCGCCCACCCGGCGACCGGCACCACCGCCCACCCGCGCCCGAGCACGCGCCCGACCAGCACCGCGGGCCAGGCCATCATGATCCACGCCAGGGGCACGAGCAGCGGGACGCCCAGCACCTGCACGCCCAGCGACCCGGTGTAGGCGTACTCGCCGAACGGGAACCCGGTGCGCACCCCCACCGCCTCGGCGAGCAGCCCGCCGCCCCCGGCCACCGCGATCAGCACCCCGGCGGCGCGCGGACCGAGCCGCGAGGCCGCGTCGAGCACCGAGGCCAGGCAGAACAGCACGACCGAGAGCACCGTGGTGGTCAGGCGGTCGGCGGGGTCGGTCATCGAGTAGACGATCTGGGCGAGCACGACGCCGCCACCGAGCAACCAGGCGGCGACCGCGGGCGCGTGGACGGGAACGCGGGGGGCCGCACGCGTCGACATGCGGAAAACCCTAACGGCGCTCACCCGATCGGGCTGGATGAGCGATCGGCGACCCGGGCGCGGTGAGCGCGATCACCTCGCCGGGCGTGACGCACGGCCGACACCCGTTCGCGCTCGCCCCGCCGCTCGGCCGCCCGTCGGGACCGACACCCGTTCCTGCCCGCCGCCCGTCGGGACCGACACCCGTTCGCGCTCGCCCCGCCCGCCCGCCGCCCATCAGGCGGAGGAGCGCGGGCGGTGCCAGGATCGCCTGCATGAGCGCGTTCCCCGGCCCGCCCCTGTTCCTGCTCACCGGCCGGGAGGCCCCGCCGACCGCCCGCGACCGCCGCGCGCACCTGCTGCCCGGCCGACCCGGTCGGGCGCGGGCGGGGGGCGGGCACGTGCCGCGCGTCGCCGTCGTCGGCGGCGGCATCGCCGGGGTGGCGGCGGCGGTGGCGTTGGCCGAGCGCGGCGTGCGGGTGGTGCTGCACGAGCGGCACGACGGGCTCGGCGGCCGGGTGCGGGGGTGGACGACCCCCACCGGCGAGGCGATGACGCGCGGCTTCCACGCGTTCTTCCGGCAGTACTACAACCTGCGCGCGCTGCTGCGCCGCGTCGACCCCGACCTGTCCCGGCTGCGCCCGGTGGCCGACTACCCGCTGCTGCACGCCAACGGCACGCGCGAGAGCTTCGCCCGGCTGCCGCTGACACCGCCGTGGAACGTGGCCGGGTTCGTGCTGCGCAGCGAGACGTTCAGCCTGCGCGACCTGGCGCGGATGGACACCCGGGCCGCCACGGCGCTGTTCGACGTGTCGCTGCCGCGCACCTACGCCGAGCTGGACCACGTGGACGCCGACGCGTTCCTGCGCGGCATCCGGTTCCCCGACGCGGCCCGGCACCTGGCGTTCGAGGTGTTCTCCCGCAGCTTCTTCGCCCACCCGTCGGCGCTGTCGGCCGCCGAGCTGGTCGCCATGTTCCACATCTACTTCCTCGGCTCCAGCGAGGGCCTGCTGTTCGACGTGCCGCGCGACGACTACCCGACCGCGATCTGGGAGCCGATGCGCGACCACCTGGCCTCCCTGGGCGCGGAGGTGCGCACCGGCAGCGCCGTGGACCGGGTGGACCGCCGCGCCGACGGCTACCGGGTGTCGGCCGGCGGGCGCGCGGAGGACGTGGACGCCCTCGTGCTCGCCACCGACGTCACCGGCCTGCGCGCGCTGGTGGCCGCCTCGCCGGACCTGGGCACCGAGGCGTGGCGGGCGCGGGTGGCCGACCTGCGCACCACCCCGCCGTTCCTGGTGAGCAGGCTGTGGCTGGACCGGCCCGCGCGACCGGACCGCGCCCCGTTCCTCGGCACCAGCGGCTTCGGGCGGCTGGACAACGTCAGCGTGCTCGACCACTTCGAGGACGGCGCCCGCGCCTACCGCGACCGCACCGGCGGCTCGGTGGTGGAGCTGCACGCCTACGCCCTGGACGAGGGCTGCGACCAGGACGAGGTCGTGGCCACGCTGGTCCGCGAGATGGAGGCGGTCTACCCGGAGCTGACCGGGGCGCGCGCCCGGCAGGAGGAGCACGTCCTCGCCGCCGACTGCCCGCTGTTCGCGCCCGGCTCGTTCACCGCCCGCCCCACCGTGACGACCCCCGACCCGACGTTGGTCGTGGCCGGCGACCTGGCCCGCGTCGACCTGCCGGTCGCCCTGATGGAACGCGCCGCCACCACCGGGTTCCTCGCCGCCAACGCCCTGCTCGGGCGCTGGGACCTGCGCGGCCACGACCTGTGGACGGTGCCCAACCGGGGCCGGTCCGCCCTGCTGCGCCGCGCCGCCCACCGGGCCCGCGCCGCCGCCGGGTGAGGCCGGCGCGGACCCGGTGGGCGTGCTGAACCGGGGAGGTCACTCGAAGAACTTCAGGCCCCACCCCGTGTCCGAGGTCGCGCCGGGCACGTTGGCGCGGCGGTAGGTCGTGTTGCCCCACCACGCGAACGTGCCGGTGTACCAGTGGCGGTTGGCCCACGTGTACGGCGTGCCCTTCGGCACCGCGTGGTACACCATCGGGAACCTCGGCCCGGCCGGCGGACTGGTCGCGATGTCCCCGTCGAGCAGCACGAACGTGTGGTGGCCGGGACCGTTGGCGTAGAGCGTCGGGTCCCAGCCGGACATCATGGTGGCGCGGTTGGAGCCGAAGAGGCAGCCGTTGGACTTGTACCAGTCCCACACGTGCGTGGGGTCGCCGCCGGCGCGCAGGCGCAGGTCCGCCAGGCAGTACTGCTCGCTCCAGCTGCCGTTGGCCGAGTAGACGACGTGCAGCTGGCCGTTGGGGTCCTTGACGACCTCGGGCGCTTCGTTGATGAACGGGTTGCCGACGACCCGCTCCCACGGTTCGCGGGGCTGCGAGATGACGTACCGGGCCCCGGTCGCGGTGAACGGGTCGGACATGCGGGCGATGTAGAGGTTCTGCTCGACGTTGGTGGTGCCCGCCCACCCGGACCAGACGAACCAGCGCTGGCCGTTGAAGACGAACATCGTGCCGTCGATGGCCCACCGGTCGTCGGGCAGGGCGACCTTGCGCTCCGCCGAGTAGCCGCTGTCGGGCGAGGTCGAGCTGATCGCGTACATGCGGTGCGCCGCGTCGTCGCCCGCCGAGAAGTGGATGTAGTACCGGCCGCCGTCGCGGACGATCTCCGGCGCCCAGACCGACCCCATGCCCCGGGTGTCCGTCCACACCTGGCGGGCGGGCGCGCCGGCCAGGCCGTCCGGCGACGACGCCTGGCGGACCTGGATGCCGTTCCCGGCCGCCTGCACCGAGATGTAGGTGCCGCCGACGCGGATCACGCTCGGGTCGGCGGCGCGCAGGCCGGTCTGCCCCAGCGCTCCGGGCGCGCCCGGCGGTTCGGCCCCCGCCGGTTCCCCGCCCGCGGCCCCCGCCGCCTGGCCGAGCACGAGGAGCGCGGCGAGCGCCGCCCCCGTGACCGCCGCGAGGCGGGGGAACCTCCTCGGTGTTCCGGTCGGTGGTGTGCCGCTGCCGCGGGTGAGGTGGCGCATGGGGACTCCTTCGGACGCAGGGACCGCACTTCACGGCCGTGCGACCTCCGGCGGCTGAGGGCACGACGGTTCGTCTGGCGCGCCGAACATAACACCGCTCAACGCAATCGCTCAACAACGCTCAGCAACACAACGAGAACACCGGAAGGGCGTCCGGAGTAGACGGAAGGCCGAGCCCGCTTCGCAATGACAATCGTTTCCGTTAGTCTGGTGCGGCCGAGCCGACCGGCTCGACGGGACGGAGGAGACGTGAAGCAGGGCATCCACCCGGACTACCACCCGGTGGTCTTCCAGGACCAGTCGACGGGCAAGGCGTTCCTGACCAGGTCCACGGCCACGTCGTCCAGGACCGTCGAGTGGGAGGACGGCAACACCTACCCGCTGATCACGGTCGACGTCACGTCGGACTCCCACCCGTTCTGGACGGGCAACCAGCGGGTCGTGGACACCGCCGGCCGGGTGGAGAAGTTCAACCGCCGCTACGGGAAGAGGGACCGCTGACATGGCCGTGCCGAAGCGGAAGACGTCGCGCAGCAACACCCGCCACCGCCGCTCGCAGTGGAAGGCCGAGGTCCCCGACCTGGTCCCGGTCACCACGCTCGACGGGCGCAGGCTCACCGTGCCCCGGCGGCTGGTGGCCGCCTACCGGCGGGGCCTGCTCTGACCCCGCGCCCCGGTCGGTCCGCCACCACCGCGCGGACCGACCGGGGGCAGGCCGGGCGCGGCCGGTGAAACCCGGGTCGGACAGGCATGGATTTCGGGCGGTCGGCGGAGTAGAAATAGCCAACCCCTCCGTCGCCGCTTGATCACCACCGGGCCGGTGAGAGCGCTCTCTCGACTCGGTGGTCGGGCGGTCCTACCCTCAGCAGAGGCATGTCAATGACGATCATGCGCCACTCCAGGCGTGGTCCGGGCAGGGCGTTCGCGCTCGGCCTCGCCCTCGCCACGGCCGCTGTGACGATCGCACCCGCCGCGTCCGCCGACCCGCCCCGGCGCGGCACGCAGGACCTCGGCGCGAACGTCACGGTGTTCGACCCGAGCATGCCGGTCGCCGAGATCCAGGCGAAGCTCGACGCCACGCACGCCGCCCAGGTCGACAACGAGATGGGCACCCAGCGGTACGCCTACCTGTTCAAGCCCGGCCAGTACGGCACCGCCGAGCAGCCGCTCCAGATCAAGGTCGGCTACTACACCGAGATCGCGGGCCTCGGCGCCTCGCCCACCGACGTCGTCATCAACGGCAAGGTCGAGGTCTACAACCGCTGCCTGGCCGACAACGGCACGGGCAACTGCATCGCCCTCGTCAACTTCTGGCGCACGCTGTCCAACCTGACGGTCAACGTCAACGCGGCCGGCCAGGACGGCTGCCGCTCCACGACGAACTTCTGGGCCGTGTCGCAGGCCGTGTCGGTGCGCCGGCTCAACGTCACCAACGGCTCGCTGTCCCTGATGGACTACTGCACCGCGGGCCCGCAGTACGCCAGCGGCGGGTTCATCGCCGACTCGCGGCTGCCCGCCGTCACCAACGGCTCGCAGCAGCAGTGGTTGACCCGCGACAGCGAGGTCGCCGGCTGGTCCAACGGCGTGTGGAACCAGGTGTTCTCCGGCGTCGTGGGCGCCCCGGACGACGCCGCGTTCCCGAACCCGCCCTACACCACGCTCGACACCACCCCGGTGAGCCGCGAAAAGCCTTACCTGTTCGTGGACGCCAAGGGCAAGTACAACGTCCGCGTCCCCGCGGCGCGCAAGAACACCAGCGGCGTCTCGTGGGCCAACGGCACCACGCCCGGCCGCACGATCCCGCTGAGCGACTTCTATGTGGCCAAGCCGGGCGACTCGGTGCGCGAGATCAACACCGCGCTCCTGCTCGGCAAGCACCTGCTGCTGACCCCCGGCGTCTACGACGTCGCGCGCAGCATCGAGGTCCGGCGCCCCGACACCGTCGTCCTCGGCATCGGGCACGCCACGCTCACCGCCGTGAACGGCGCGGTCCCGCTGGACGTCGCGGGCGTGCCGGGCGTCGTCGTCGCCGGTGTCACGGTCGATGCCGGGACGGAGCTGTCCCCGGTCCTGCTGCGGGTCGGCAAGCGGCACGGCCTCAACTGGAGTTCACCGAACAACCCGACCACGCTGTCCGACGTGTACTTCCGCGTCGGCGGGCCGCACGTCGGCCGGACCGACACCGCGCTGGAGGTCAACAGCGACCACGTGCTCATCGACCACACCTGGGTGTGGCGCGCGGACCACGGCGTCGAGGGCTTCACCGACACGCAGCGCTGGAACACCAACACCGGCCGCACGGGCGTCGTGGTCAACGGCGACGACGTGACCGCGACCGGCCTGTTCGTCGAGCACTTCCAGCGGCACAACACCGTCTGGAACGGCGAGCGCGGCACCGTCGTGCTCTACCAGAACGAGCTGCCCTACGACCCGCCGACGCAGGCCGACTGGATGAAGGGCGACGTCGAGGGCTGGGCCGGCTACAAGGTCGGCGACCGCGTGCGCACGCACACCCTGCACGGCGGCGGCGTCTACGTGTTCAACCAGAACAACCCGTCCATCCACACCGAGAACGGTTTCGAGGTGCCGGAGCGGCCGGGCGTGAAGCTGCACCACATCATGACCGTCAACCTCGCCGCGGGCACGATCGACCACGTCGTCAACGGCGTGGGCGAGGCGGCCGACACCACGAAGATCGGCGTCCCGGTCTACGTCGCGGAGTACCCGCTGCCGTAGTCGCACGCCCCCGCGCGGGCGGTGCCCGACCCACCCGGTCGGGCACCGCCCGCGTTCGCGTGGACGGGGTCGTCCGGCGCGTCACCGGCCGCGCGGTCAGCGCGCGGTCAGGGCGTCGAGGCGGTCGGCGGTGTCCCGGACCAGGAGCACCAGGTCCTGCTCGTTGCCGGGGGCGACCCAGCGGTCGAAGGCGACGCGGAACACGGCGATGCCCGTTTCGGCGACCAGGTCCGCGGTGACGGGGTCGAGGCCGCGTTCGCGCAGCGCGCCGGCCAGCGCGCCGGCCAGCGAGGCCAGCTTGATCAGCTCGCGTTCGCGCAGCTCGGCGTTCGCGGTGATGACGGCGTGGCGTCGGCGGGCGTGCTCGTGGCGTTCCCGGAGCACGGCGCAGGCCGCTTCCAGCGCCTTGGTCACCGCCTCCACCGGGGGCGTCGCCCCGGGGGTGTCGGCGATGGCGGCCACCAGGGCGTCCCGCAGCGCCGTGCTGCCGGCGAACAGCACCTCGCGCTTGTCGGCGAAGTGCCGGAAGAACGTCCGCTCGGTCAGGCCGGCCCGCTTGGCGATCTCGGCCACGGTGGTCTGCTCGTACCCGTGCTCGCCGTAGAGGTCCAGGGCGGCCTGTTCGAGTCGGCCCCGCGCGTTCGGCTCCCAGCGGCCCATGCGCCGATCCTAACTGATGACAGCGACTGTCATCGCAGTGCTACGGTGATGACAGCAACTGACATCACGGTTCCCGGAGGATCACCATGCGCGTGTTCGTCACCGGTGCGAGCGGCTGGATCGGCTCCGCCGTCGTCCCCGAGCTGATCGACGCCGGTCACGAGGTCGTCGGGCTCGCCCGCTCGGACTCGTCGGCGGCGGCGCTGACCGCGGCCGGCGCGGAGGTGCGCCGCGGCTCGCTGGAGGACCTCGACAGCCTGCGCGCCGGCGCGGCCGAGTCGGACGGCGTCGTCCACCTGGCCTTCATCCACGACTTCTCGGCCTACGAGGAGTCCGGTCGCGTCGACCTGCGCGCCATCGAGGCGTTCGGCGCGGAGCTGGCGGGCAGCGACCGACCGCTGGTCATCGCCTCCGGCCTGATCGGCCTCGCGACCGGCCGCGTCGGGACCGAGCACGACCGGCCGGCCGAGGACGGACCGGGCGCGGTGCGGGCCGTCAGCGCGCGTGCGGCGCTCGCCCTCGCCGAACGCGGGGTGCGGTCGTCGGTGGTGCGCCTCGCCCCGACCGTCCACGGCGACGGCGACCCCGGCTTCCTCGCCGCGCTGATCGGCACCGCCCGCGACCGGGGCGCGTCCGGTTACGTCGGCGACGGCGCGAACCGCTGGCCCGCCGTGCACCGGTTCGACGCGGCCCGCCTGTTCCGCCTCGCGCTGGAGTCGGCCCCGGCCGGGTCCGTGCTGCACGGCGCGGCCGAGGAGGGCGTGCCGGTCCGCGAGATCGCCGAGGTGATCGGTCGGCACCTGGACCTGCCGGTCGTGCCGGTCGCCCCGGAGCGGGCCGCCGAGCACTTCGGGTGGCTGGGCGCGTTCCTCGCCGCCGACGCACCGGCGGCGAGCGAGCTGACCCGCGAGCTGGTCGGCTGGCGGCCCACGCGGCCGTCGCTCCTGGACGACCTCGACCAGGGGCACTACTTCCGGCCGCGCGGACCGGCCGCCTGACCTGCGGCTGCCCGGCCTGCGGCTGTCCGACCTGAGGTGGCCTGACCGTCGGTGCTCGTGCCGGCACGAGCACCGGCGGCGGCGGTGCCGGCACGGCCGCGCATCAGGCCGGGACCAGCGCCGGTCCGGAAGCCTGTTCGGGGATGCGCGGGGGTTGCGGCCCGGCCGGTTCCAGGAGGGCGTCGGCGTCGGCGAGGAGCCGCTGGGCCTCGCGCAGGCCGTCGGCGATGCGGGCCCGCCGGTCGCGCAGCTCGTCCACCCGCCGCCGGGCCTCGGTGACGACGCGGTCGGCGTGCTCGGTCGCCTCGCGGACGATCCGCTCGGCCCGCTCGCGGGCGGCGGCCTCCTGGGCGGCCAGCGCCGCCGCGGCCTCGGCCCGGCGGGCGCGCATCGCGGTCTCGAAGTCCTCCTGCACCCTGGCGCGCAGCGCCTCCGCCCGCTCGTCGAGCGAACGGCGGCGGCGTTCGGCCTCGCGGGTCGTCGCGGCGATCCGCTCGTGCGCCTGGCGCATCACGGCCTCGTGCTCGGCCTCCAGCTCGCGGCGGCGCGCGTCGAGGTCCGCGACCAGGCGCTCCGAGCGCTCGCGCAGCCTCGCGGCGGCCCGTTCGGCGGTCGCCCAGTGCTGCTCGGCGGTGGCCCGCGCGCGCTCGGTGATCTCGGCGGCCTCCTCGTGCGCCAGGTCGACCAGGCGCCGCAGGCGTTCGGTGAGCGCGGCCGGGTCGACCGGCGTGCGGCACAGGCGGTCCAGGCGCTCGCGCAGCGCGTGCGCCTCCGACCTGGCGCGCTCCAGCTCGCGGGCCAGGTCGTCGGCCCGGGCCGCCGCCGCGTCGCGGTCCACCGCGAGCAACCGCAGGTCGGCCTCCACCCCCTCCACGTAGTGCCGCACCTGCCCCGGGTCGTACCCCCGCCACACCACGTCGAAGTCGGTCCGCAGCGGGACCAGTTCCGGTTCCGGGCGGGTGTCCACCGCCGTCACGACAACTCCCCTCCGGTCTCGTGCGCGGTCCGCAACCGGCCGCGCAGGTCGGCGATCTCGGCACGCGCGGCGGTCAGCGCGTCCTCCAGGTCGAGGATGCGCGTGGTCGCCGCGAGCGAGTGGCCCTCGTCGAACAGCGCCCGCACCCGCACCACCAGTTCCAGCTGGCGGCGGCTGTAGCGCCGGTGCCCGCCACCGGAGCGCACCGGCCGCACCAGCTCGGCGGTGTCCAGGCTGCGCAGGAACGCCTGCCGCACGCCGAGCAGCCCCGCGGCTTGCCCGATCGTGTAAGTCGGGAAGTCCAGGTCGTCCAGTTCGCGCAGCGCCACGGCGGGCCCTTCATCGGGTGCTTGACAGAACCTCCAGTCGTGCCTATAAGAAATATACATCGGTCAACAACCCTGGTGGACGTGGCCCGGAGTGATCGACGTGAACGGAACCGCAGTGCGCGCAACGGCTTTCGCCGACCTGGTCCTCAGCGACCCGGACTGGCTCGACGCCGAGTTCGCCGCCATCGTGGACGCCGCGTTCGGCGCCACCCCGGAGCCGCCGTTCACCCGACGAGGCCCGTCCGGGAGCCCCGGCGCCCCGGACCCGCCCGCACCACCGCGCCTGCGCCCCCTCCCGGTGCCGCACCGGGTCCACCCGCACCAGCGCTCGCCCCCGGCCCCGCCGCGACACCCCTCCGGTCGATGCGCGGGGGGCGTCCGGTCCCGGTCCGGGCGACCCCTCGTCGGCCGAGGCGCGGCAACCCCCGCTCGCGCGGCCGGGTGGCACACTGCCCCCGCGTCGGGCGGAGGGAGCAGCGGTGACGGGTTCGGTCTGGTGGGACGTCGTGGTCGGCGTCGGGGTGAGTGCGGTCGTGGTGTGGTTGGCCCTGGTCGTGGTGCTCGTGGTGGTGCGCCCGAGGGGCGCGCTGCTGCGCGAGGCGCTGCGGCTGCTGCCCGACCTGCTGCGGCTGGTGCGGCGGCTCGCGGCCGACCGGACCCTGCCGCGCGGGGTGCGGGTGCGGGTGGCGCTGCTGCTGGTCTACCTGGCGTCGCCGATCGACCTCGTGCCGGACTTCATCCCCGTCCTCGGGTACGCCGACGACGCGATCGTCGTCGCCGCGGTGCTGCGCGGTGTCGTGCGCCGGGCCGGGCCGGACGTCGTGCGCGGGCACTGGCCCGGCACCGACGACGGCTTCGCCGCGCTGGCCCGCCTCACCGGTCTCGACCGGGGGACCGAGCCGTCCTGAGCGGACGGTCAACGCGGCCGGCGCAGGACCGGCACCAGGGCCAGGGCGGGCACGAGCAGGAGGGGCACCACCAGCAGCGCGCGCAGGACGCCGACGTGCTGCCCGAGCAGGCCGACCACCGGCGGGCCGGCGAGGAACGCGGTGTAGCCGATGAGCGCCACCACGCTCACCCGGGCCGCGGCCCGCTCCGGGTCGTCGGCGGCGGCGCTCAGGCCGACCGGGAAGCCCAGGGACGTGCCCAGGCCCCACAGCGCCACGCCGAGCACGGCCGGGACCGGTGAACCGCCCAGCACCGCGAGGGCGGCGCCCGCCGCGGCGCACGACATCGTGCCCAGCAGCACCGGCACGCGCCCCCAGCGGTCCAGCGCGGCGGGACCGAGGAGGCGGCCCAGGGTCATCGCCGTCACGAACACGCCGAACACCACCGCGCCCACCGCCGGGGTGACCGCGTGGCCGTCGACGAACGCCACCGCGAGCCAGTCGTTCGCGGTGCCCTCGGTGAACGCGAGCACCAGCACCAGCAGGCCGATCAGCAGGGTGCGCGGGTCCCGCCAGGCGGCCAGGACACCGCTGCCGCCGCGCCGCGCGTCGCCGCCGTAGCGGAAGGAGCGCGCGGCCACGACCGTGCCGGCCAGGGTCGCGACGGCCGCGCCCACGAGGTGCGCGGTCACCGGCAGCGCGACCGACGCGGCGAGCGCGGCGGTGCCGGCGGCGGCGATCGTGCCCAGGCTCCACGCGCCGTGGAAGCGGGGCACCACCGTGCGCCCGAGCACCCGTTCGACGGCCACCGCCTCCACGTTCATCGCCACGTTGCACACGCCCGAGCCGTAGCCCAGCGCGAACAGCCCCGCGGCCGTGGCCGCCGCCGACGGCCACGTGCCGACCGCGACCCCGATCAGCACCAGCGCCGCCGCCAGCACCGCCGTCGACCAGCGCACCGCGCGCCGCACCCCGAGGCGGTGGGCGACCGCGCCGGCGGTGAGCATCGCGGACACCGACCCGGCGGACATCGCCAGCAGCAGGAACCCCAGCCCGCGCGCGTCCAGGCCCAGCGCGTCGCGCGCGGCGGGCACCCGGGCGAACCACGTGGCCAGGGCGAACCCGTTGAGGCCGAAGACGGCGGTGACGGCGGTGGTGGCGGTGCGGGCCTGCCGCACGTCGACCGTGGAGGTGCTCACCCCGTGACCCCACGCCTGCAAGCGCTTCCACCGCAAGGGCCGGCAGACTGGGCGCGTGGTGGGGAAGGCGCGGCTGGAGGACGTGGCACGGCTCGCCGGCGTGTCCGCGGCCACCGCGTCACGGGTGCTCAGCGGACGGGGCCCGGCCTCGGAGGCGGCGCGGCGCGGGGTCGCGGAGGCCGCGCGCGAACTCGGCTACGTGCCCGACGCGGCGGCGCGCGCCCTGGCCACCGGGGGCGGCACGCGCATCGCGGTGGCCGTCGGCGGGCAGGACGCGCGCGTGCTGCACGACCCGTACGCGGCCAGGGTGCTCGCCGCCGTCGCCGGGGTCGCCGCCGCCCGCGAGGTCGGGGTGTCGCTGCACTGGGCGCCGCTGCGCGACCCGGGCGCGGTGGCGCGGCTGGCCGAGCGGCGGGGCGTCGGCGGGGTCGTCCTGGTCAACCCCACGGAGGCCGCGCTGGCGGCGCTGCCGAGGTCGGCGCGCGGGCGGGTCGCGGCCATCGGCGTCGGTTCGCGGGACGTGCCGGCGTTCGACGTCGACAACGGCGCGGGCGCCACCCGCGTGGTCGAGCACCTGGTGACCGGCGGCCGGCGGCGGGTGGCGATGGTGACGGGCCCGGCGTGGCTGCCCTGCACGCGCCGCGCCCTCGACGCCTACCGCCGCGCGGTGGGGGAGGCGGGCCTGCCGGTCCGCGCCGTGCCGGGCGACTTCACGGCCGCGCGCGGCGAGGCGGCGGCGGGGGAGGTGCTGGCCCGCTGGCCGGACACCGACGCGGTGTTCGCGCTGGGCGACCTGACCGCCCTGGGCGCGCTGGGCGCGCTGCGCCGCGCGGGCGTGGACGTGCCGGGGGACGTGGCGGTCGCCGGGTTCGACGACATCGCGTTCGCCGCCCTGAGCCGCCCCGGGCTGACCACGGCCACCAACCCGGTCGAGGAGGTCGCGGCCGGCGCGGCGACGGCGGTCCTGGACCGGCGCGCACCCCGCCCGCTCACCCTCCACCCCTCGACCCTGGTGGTCCGGGACAGCGCCTGAGCGCACGGGGCGGCCCGGGACGACGCCGCCCGGACGAGGGCACCCCTCCGTCTACTGTGGACTAAACCGGTTGCGCGGACCGGTGCTCGGCGCGGTGGGCGGCCCGTTGACCCGGTCCAGCGGTCCGTCGGCGCCCCGGGGTGATCACCCGGGCCGATCACCTCTGCCGAACTTCCGGTGCCTCCGGGACTTCCGCCGCCCCCCGGCCGCGCGGCGGCTATAGCGTTCGGTCATGGAGTCCGCCGTCCAGTTCATGACCGCCTCGTCCGCCTCCCCGCGCCCGCCCGTGCCCCCCTCGGCGGAGCGGGGTCGCCCGTCGTGCCACTGGTGCGGGTTGAGGACCGACTGGGGGTGGCCCGCCGGGCACCCGGCCGCGCCCGCGATGACCGGGGACGTCCTCGCCCACCGGTTCTGCGCCGACCCGGCCAACCGCAGGTTCGACGCGGACGCGCCCGGCGACCCGGTCGTCGTGCGGCGCGCCCGCCTGGCGTTCGCCCTGCGGGGGGCGGGGCCGCGCGGGTGGCGGTGGTTCGAGCTGGGCAGCGACGAGCAGCGCACGACGGTCGCGCACCTGCGCTCGATGCTCCGGCTGGGTGCGCCCGTCACGGCCGCCGACGTGGTGACCGCGGCCACCGGGCCGCTGACCCGCCGGCTGTACCGGGAGCGGGTGCGCCGATGGGCGCGCCTCCCGCTGCCGAGCGCCCCCGCCCGCGGAGCGCTGTGACGAGGACCACGGGGACGCGGGGGGCGCCTCCCGTCAACCAGGTGCGTGACGGACGGTGAGTTCGAGGAGTACGCCCGCGCGGACGGCCCGCTGCTGCGGCGCGGCGCGTACCGGTTGTGCGGGGACCGGCACCGCGCGGACGACCTGGCGCAGACCGCGCTGCTGAAGGTGCACCACGTGCGGTCGAGGTTGGGGCCGGACGTGCGGGTGCACGCCTACGCCCGCAGGGTGCTGCTGCACGTGGTGGTCGACGAGGCGCGCCGCGCCGGGCGGCGGCGGGAGACCGCCGTGGCCGAGGTGCCCGCGGTCGCCGACCGGTCCCCGGACACCGACGCGGTCCTGGACGTCCGCGCCGCCCTCGTCCGCCTGCCGCCCCGGCAGCGGGCCGTCGTCGTGCTGCGCTACTGCCACGACCTCAGCCTCGCCGACACGGCACGTGCCCTCGGCTGCACCGAGGGCACGGTCAAGAGCCAGGCGGCGAAGGGGCTGGCCGCGTTGCGGGCCCTGCTGTCGCCGTCGCCCGCCGCCTGAGCGGCGCCCGTCGAACGCGCCGTTCGACTGTTTGGGCTGAACGGCGGCCGGCCGAGGTGCGGGTGGGGTTCCTATAGTCCGGGCAGTCGGTCTGGGAGCGCTCCCAGACCTGGTGACGGAAGAGGGACCCTCGATGAGGAGAGTTCTCGCCGGACTGCTCGCGACCGCCTCGCTGGCGGGCGGGCTCGTGGCGGTGGCGCACGCGGGTGCCGAGACGGCGCCCCGACCCGTGGTCTCGCGGCAGGCGGACGACCCGGTGGTCGTCGTCTCCAGCACCTTCGAGGACGGCACCGCGCAGGGCTGGGCCCCGCGCGGGGGCGAGGCGCTGGCGGTGAGCACGGCCGTCGCGCACGGCGGCACGCGGAGCCTCGCCGTCACCGGGCGCACCCAGAACTGGGAGGGGCCCGTGCGCGACCTGCTCGACGTCGTGGACAAGGGCACCCGCTACGACCTGTCGGTGTGGGTGCGGCTGGCGGCCGGTGAGGCGGCCACCGGGGCGCGCCTGTCCGTCGAGCGCCGCACCGGCGGCACCCCGTCCTACGACCAGGTCGTGGGCACGACGGACGTCACCGCCGACGGCTGGGTCAACCTGAAGGGCTCCTACACGCTCGCGGCCGACGTCGAGTTCCTCGTCGCGTACGTCGAGACGACCAGCGCCGCGGCGGCGTTCCACGTCGACGACTTCGCGCTGTCCCACACGCCGCTGCCGCCGGTCCAGACCGACATCCCGGCGGTGAAGGACGTGCTGGCCGACCACTTCGCGGTGGGCGCGGCCGTCGAGCCCGCGCAGCTGCTGGGCAACCACGGTCAGCTGCTGGCCAGGCACTTCAACTCCATCACCCCCGGCAACCAGCTCAAGTGGGACGCCACCGAGCCCACCGAGGGCGCCTTCCGCTTCGCCGACGCCGACGCGCTCGTGACCTGGGCGAAGGCCAACGGCGCGGCCGTGCGCGGGCACACGCTCGTGTGGCACCAGCAGACCCCGGCGTGGGTGTTCGAGGACGCGTCCGGCGCGGAGATGACCGCCACCCCGGAGAACAAGGCACTGCTGCTCGCCCGGCTGGAGGCGCACGTCCGGGGCGTGGTGACCCACTTCGGCGACGACGTCCCGGTCTGGGACGTGGTGAACGAGGTCGTCGACGAGAACCAGGCCGACGGCCTGCGCCGCAGCCGCTGGTTCGAGATCACCGGGCTGGACTACGTCCGCACCGCGTTCCGGGTGGCCCGCGAGGTCGCGCCCACCGCGCGGCTGGTGATCAACGACTACAACACCACCGTGCCGGCCAAGCGGGACAAGCTGCACGCCCTGGTCGCGCAGCTGCGGGCGGAGGGCGTGCCGGTCGACGCGGTCGGCCACCAGATGCACGTCAACGTGCAGTGGCCCTCGGTCGCCGAGACCGAGGAGGCGATCGCGAAGTTCGCCCTGCTCGGCGTGGACCAGCAGATCACCGAGATGGACATCTCGATCTACACCGACAACGGCCAGTCCTACCCGACGCCGCCCGCCGACGTCCTGCGCGCCCAGGCGTACCGCTACCGCGACCTGTTCGAGGTCTACCAGCGGCACTCGGCGTCCATCAGCTCGGTCACCCTGTGGGGCCTGGCGGACGACAACACGTGGCTCGACGCGTTCCCGGTGACCCGCAAGGACCACCCGCTGCTGTTCGACACCCGGTTGCAGGCCAAGGACGCCTACTGGGGCGTGGTGGACCCGAGCCGCATCGGCGGAGGCACCACGACCACCACGACCACGACCACGACCACGACCACGACGACGACGACGACGACCGACGTGCCGCCCCCGCCCGTGTGCGTGATCAACTACGACCTGGTCGGCCAGTGGCAGGGCGGCTTCCAGGGCTCGGTGCGCATCGTCAACCGGGGCGCGCCCACCACGTCGTGGACGCTGGCCTGGTCGTTCCCGGACGGCCAGCGCATCACCCAGCTGTGGGGCGGCAAGCACACCCAGGACGGCGCGAACGTCACCGTGCGCAACGAGTCGTGGAACGGCGCGCTCCCGTCCGGCGGCTCGACCACCCTGGGCTTCCTCGGCTCGTGGACCGGCCGCAACGCCAGGCCCGCGACGTTCAGCCTCAAC
>NZ_JBPKJK010000070.1:0-44605 GCF_051756985.1 Saccharothrix sabaoui | reverse complement strand
CGGCGCCGCCCAGCTCCCGCGCCGGCTCCGCGCCCCGCACCAGCGGCGGCACGGGCGGCGCGGCCAGCGGCGAGGGCACCTCCTTGCGGGCCACCGCCTCCGCCGCGCGCACCGCCTCGGCCACCGCCGGGTCCGGCGCCGTGTCGAACCAGTCCGCCACCGACGCGTCGTCCTCCTCGGGGCGCGACGCCGCGGGCTCCTCCGCCGGCGGCTCGTAGCGGAACACGCCGTCCTCGCCCGGCGCGCCCAGCATCCGCGCGAACCCCTCCAGCGCCTTGCCGTAGTCCGAGGGCACCAGCCACACCTTGTTCGCGTCGCCCTGCGCCATCTGCGGCAGCGTCTGCAGGTACTGGTAGGCCAGCACCTCCGGCGTCGGCTTGCCCGCCTTGATCGCCGCGAACACCTTCTCGATCGCCTTGGCCTGGCCCTGCGCCTGGAGGTAGCGGGCCGCCCGCTCGCCCTGCGCCCGCAGGATGCTCGACTGCCGCTCCGCCTCCGCCGCCAGGATCGCCGCCTGCTTCGCGCCCTCCGCCGACAGGATCTGCGACTGCTTCTGGCCCTCGGCGGTCTTGATCGACGCCTCCCGCTGGCCCTCGGCGTTGAGGATCATCGCGCGCTTCTCCCGGTCCGCGCGCATCTGCTTCTCCATCGAGTCCTGGATCGACGCCGGCGGGTCGATCGCCTTGAGCTCGACGCGCGCCACCCGGATGCCCCACCGGCCGGTGGCCTCGTCGAGCACCCCGCGCAGCTGGTTGTTGATCTCGTCGCGGGAGGTCAGCGTCTCCTCCAGGCTCATCCCGCCCACCAGGTTGCGCAGCGTCGTGGTGGCCAGCTGCTCCACGCCCACGATGTAGTTCGAGATCTCGTAGACCGCCGCGCGCGGGTCGGTGACCTGGAAGTACACCACCGTGTCGATCGACACCGTCAGGTTGTCCTTGGTGATCACCGGCTGCGGCGGGAAGGACACCACCTGCTCGCGCAGGTCGATGCGCGCCCGCACCCGGTCGAAGAACGGCACCAGGATGTTCAGGCCCGGCGCGGCGGTCGTGCGGTAGCGGCCCAGCCGCTCGATCACCGCGGCCGTGGCCTGCGGGATCACCAGCACCGACTTCACCGTCACGACGAGCACGAACAGCACCAGGACCGCGATGACGATCAACGTCGTGGTCAACTTCGCCAGCCTCCGCTCAGGCCCCGGACAGCACCACCGCGGTCGCGCCCGAGATCTCGACAACTGTCACTTCGGCGCCCGGCTCGATCACCTCGCGGTCCAACGACCGCGCCGACCACACCTCGCCGCCGATCCGAACCCTACCCCCGTGGCCGTCCACTGTGGACACGACGACGGCGGTGCCGCCGACCAGGGCCTCCACGCCCGACCGGTGGCCCTGGCCCAGCGCCATCCGCCGCCGGATCGCCGGCCGCGCACCCGCCACCAGCCCCAGCGACACCACGCCGAACACGATCGCGCTGACCACCACGTCCGCGCCCAGCGCCGCCGAACCCGCCGCGCCGAACGCCGCCAAACCCAGCATCACCAGCACGAAGTCGCCGGAGAGGACCTCGGCCGCCACCAGCACGACACCGAGGACCAACCAGATCAAGGCCGCCACGCCACCATCCTCGCACCCCCGGGGCGGCGCCCGTGGCGTTTCACCCTTCCGCAGGCCCGGTGACGAAGTCGATCAGCCGCTCCACCGCGCCGATCAGCGGCGTCTCCAGGTCGCGGAACCCCGACACCCCCGCCAGCACGCGCCGCCACCCCTCCCACGGCTCGCCCCAGCCCAGCGCCGCGCACACCCCCTCCTTCCACGGCACCCCGCGCGGCACCACCGGCCACGCCCCGATGCCCACCGCCGCCGGTTTCACCGCCTGCCACACGTCCACGTAGGGGTGGCCGGTGACCAGCACGTCCTCGTCGCGCACGCCCTCGACCAGCCGCGACTCCTTCGACCCGGCCACCAGGTGGTCCACCAGCACCCCCAGCCGCCGCCCCGGGCCGGGCCCGAAGTCCGCCACCCGCCCGGCGAGCACGTCCACCCCGTCCAGCGGCTCCACGACCACGCCCTCCACGCGCAGGTCGTGCCCCCACACCCGCTCCACCAGCTCCGCGTCGTGCAGGCCCTCCACCCAGATGCGGCCCTCGCGCGCGGTGCGGGCACGCAGGCCCTCCACCCGCACCGATCCCGACGCCGACCGCGTCGGCGCCGCCGGGGCCGGGGCGGTCGCGGGGCGGGTCAGGGTCACCGGCCGCCCGTCGAGCAGGAACGCCGCCGGGCGCAGCGGGAACAGCCGGTGCCGGCCGAGGCGGTCCTCCAGCACCACCCGGTCGTGCTCGAAGCGCACCACCGCGCCGCAGAACCCCGACGCCGGGTCCTCCACCACCAGGCCGACCTCCGCGGGCACCTCCGGCACCTGCTTGCGCCTGCGCCCCGACAGCACGTCCCGCCCGTAATCGTGTGATCGCACGGCCCGCGACGTTACCGGTGCTCCAGGCGCAGGATGAACTCCTCCACGTCCCGGCCCCGGCCCTCGGCGAACCCCACGTCCTCGCCGACCGCCGCGAACCCGCACTTGGCCAGCACCCGCAGCGCGCCCACGTTGTCCACCGCCGCCCGCGCGTAGAGCGGGCGCGTCGGGTCGCGGTCGAGGTAGAGCCGCAGCGCCTCGGTGGCCAGGCCCCTGCCCCAGTGCTCCCGGTCGACCCAGAAGGTCACCTCGGGCTCGCCCAACCGCGTGAACCGCGCCACGTGCCCGACCACCACCCCGTCGAACAGCACCGTGCGCGCCACCACCCGGTCGTCGGCCAGGCTGCGCGCCCACCGCACCAGGAACGCCGCCCGGTCCCACGGGTCGGCGCTGGTGAACGCCGCCATGCGCACCGCCTCAGGGTCGCACTGGTGCTCGAAGAACAGCAGCACGTCCTGCGCCGTCACCTCGCGCAGCTCGACGTCGCCCACGCGGCAAGTCAACACCGAACGCGGCGGCTTGTCAGGGTGTCCGTCGGGTCAGAACGCGGGCCAGGGGATCGCCGGCCAGTCACCGGACGGCTCCGGGTACACGCCCGCCGCCAGCAGCTTCTCCAGCCGCTCGGTCAACGCCCGCACCTCCGCGCGGGTCAGGTGCTCGTGCAGCCGGTCACCCGGACCGGTGTCCAGCCACGCCCGCAGCCGCCGCAACGCCTCCACCGCCTCGTCCGGCAGCGGCTCGCCCAGCCAGCCCCACAGCACCGTGCGCAGCTTGTCCTCGGCGTGCAGGCAGATGCCGTGGTCCACGCCGAACACCGCGCCGTCGTCGGCGTGCAGCACGTGCCCGCCCTTGCGGTCGGCGTTGTTGACCACCACGTCGAACGCCGCCATCAGCCGCACCCGCGGGTGGTCGGCGTGCACCAGCACCGCGGGCTCGCCGTAGCGGTCGTGCGCGCGCAGCACCGGCCGCCACCCCGGGCGCACCTCGTCCTCGGGCACGATGTCGACCAGGTCGTCGTCCTCGCGGGTGTCCACCCACAGCTGCACCATGCCCGACCCGAACGGGCCCGGCCGCAGCACCGTGGGCGGCACCAGGCGCAGGCCCGCGGCCTCCGACACCAGGTAGGTGGCCACCTCGCGGCCGGCGAGCGTGCCGTCGGGGAAGTCCCACAGCGGGCGCTCGCCGCTCACCGGCTTGTAGACGCACTGCGCCGTCACCCCGTCGAGGCTGATCGCGCAGAACAGCGTCGCGTTGGAGGCGTCGACCAACCGGCCCTCGACCTCGATGCGCCCGTGCTCCAGCAGTTCGAGCGCGCCGTCGTCACCAGGTCGCACCCTCGGCTCAGCCCTCGTCCGAACGCCGGTAGCCGTTCTGCCGCGGGCAGACGTGCCCCTCCGGGTCCAGCGGCTCCGAGCACAGCGGGCACGGTTTGCGGCCCGCCTTGACCACCCGCTCGGCGCGTTCGGCGAACGCCCGCGCCTCACCGGGGCTCAGGAACACCCGCACCGCGTCGGGACCCTCCTCGGTGTCGTCGAGGACGACCGCCTCGTCGACCTCCTCCTCGGTGATCGCGAGCAGTTCGATGACGACCGCGCGGGACTCGGCGTCCCAGCCCAGGCCCATCGTGCCGACCTTGAACTCCTCCTCGACCGGCACCGCGAGGGGTTCGGTGTCCCGGAGGTCGTCGGGGACCGCCTCGGGGACGTCCGCGCCGAACCGCCGGTGCACCTCCTCCAGCAGCGAGCCGATGCGCTCGGCGAGTACGGCGACCTGTTGCTTCTCCAGCGCCACGCTGACCAGCCGGGCCTCCTCGGAGGCCTGGAGGTAGAACGTGCGCTCGCCAGGTTGCCCGACTGTGCCGGCGACGAACCGGTCGGGCTGGCGGAATACGTGGATGACCCGTGCCATGACAGCAACGACCCTAGGCCACGCGAGCAAGATCGGCAGAGCCGCCCCGCCGTTCGCGGTCCGAACCCCGGCCGATCGACGCCGGCCGGCCCCGCCGGCGTCCCGATAGGGTCGGCCGCGTGGTGACGATCGCACCGTACGGAACGTGGACATCGCCCATCGGCGCGGCCGACGCCGCCGCGGCCGGCGGGGGCCCGCACTGGGTCGACGTGCACCGGGGCGTGCCCTGGTGGGCCGAGGGACGCCCCGCCGAGGGCGGCCGGGTCGCGCTGGTGCGCGACGGGCACGACCTGCTGCCGCCCCCGTGGAACGTGCGCAACCGCGTCCACGAGTACGGCGGACGGCCCTGGGTGGTGCTCGACACACCCGGGGGCACGCGCGTGGCGTTCACCGACTGGGACGACCAGCGCATCCACGTCTTCGACCCCGACGACCCGCGGCCCGAGCCGCTCACCGCCGAACCGGAGCGCCGGCACGGGCTGCGCTACGCCGACCTCACCCCCGGCCCCGGCCACACCGAGGTGTGGTGCGTGCGCGAGACCGTCACCGGCGACGCCCGCACCGACGTGCGCCGCGAACTGGTCGCCGTGCCCCTCGACGGCTCGCCGGTGCGGGTGCTGGCCGCCGGCCACCGCTTCATGACCGGCCCCCGCGTCTCGCCCGACGGCCGCCACCTGGCCTGGATCGGCTGGGACCACCCGAACATGCCGTGGGACGGCTCCGAGCTGTGCGTCGCCCGGATCGGCGACGACGGCCCCGGCGCCCACCGCGTCCTGGCGGGCGGCCCGGACGAGGCCGTGTGCCAGGTCGAGTGGGAGGGCGCCGACCTGCTGGTCCTCACCGACCCGGACGGCTGGTGGAACCTGTTCCGCATCGGCCTCGACGGCACCGCCACCAACCTCGCCCCGTGCGCCGAGGAGCTGGGCGGGCCGATGTGGCGGCTGGGCAACCGCTGGTTCGCCGCGATCGACCGGGGTCGCTACGCGGTGCTGCGCTCCGGCGCGCCCGCCGTGCTCGACGAGCGCACAGGCACGGTCACCGACATCGACGTCGACCTGCCCGCGTGGCACGCCCACCTCGCCGTGCACGACGGCGTGCTGGTCAGCAGCGCCGCCGGGCCGCGCGCCGAGGCCGCCGTGGTGTCGCTGGACCTGTCCACCGGTGTCCTGACCACCCACACCCGGCACGCCGCGACGCTGCCCGCCGAGCACCTGCCCGTGCCGGTCGAGCGCGTGTTCAGCGGCCCGGACGGCGACGTGCCCGCCTACGTCTACCCGCCGCGCAACCCCGACTTCGCCGCCCCCGACGGGGAGAAGCCGCCCTACGTGGTGCACGTCCACGGCGGCCCCACCGGCCGCAGCGCGCCGGTGCTCGACGCCGACATCGCCTACCTCACCAGCCGCGGCATCGGCGTCGTCGCGGTCAACTATGGCGGCTCCACCGGCTACGGCCGCGCCTTCCGCGAGCGGCTGCGCGAGCAGTGGGGCGTCGTCGACGTCCACGACTGCGCCGCCGTCGCCCAGGCGCTGGCCGACGAGGGCACCGCGGACGGCGAGCGGCTGGCCATCCGCGGCGGCAGCGCGGGCGGCTGGACCGCCGCGGCGTCGATGACCTCGGTCAAGACCTACCGGTGCGCCATGATCGCCTTCCCGATCCTCGACCTGGAGGGCTGGACCTCCGCGGGCGGCGAGACCCACGACTTCGAGTCCCACTACGTCGAGGGCCTGGTCGGCCCCTGGCCCGCCACCGCCGACCGCTACGCCGAGCGGTCCCCGTCGCACCGGGTCGGGCAGCTGGTCGGGCCCGTGCTGCTGCTCCAGGGGCTGGAGGACGAGATCTGCCCGCCCGAGCAGGCCGACCGGTTCGCCGCGGCGCTGGACGGCACCGGCGTCCCGCACGCCTACCTGACCTTCGAGGGCGAGCAGCACGGCTTCCGCAAGGCCGCGACGATCGTCGCCGCCCTGGAGGCCGAGCTGTCCTTCTACGGGCAGGTCCTGGGCTTCACCCCGGCCGACGTGCCGGTGCTGGACCTGCGTCGGTGACCGCACCCGAGCCTAAGGCCGCGCCTGAGCCCGAGGCCGGGTCCGCGCCTGTGGCGGCCGGTGCTGCGGCAGCCGGACCTGCGGCGGTCGAGCCTTCGGCGGTCGGACCTGCGGCGGTCGAGCCTTCGGCGGTCGGGTCCGCGCCGGTCGGGCCTGCTCCGGCCGGGCCGCCGCTGCTGCGGGCGGGGGACCGGGTGGTCGTCATCAGCCCCGCCGGGCCCGTCGACCCGACCCTGCTCGACGCGGGCGTGGCGTGGCTGCGCGCGTGGGACCTCGACGTCCACCTCGCCCCCGGCGTCCTCGACACCCACCCCGACCTGCCCTACCTGGCGGGCCGCGACGCCGACCGCGCCCGCGACCTGGAACGGGCGTGGCTGGACCCGACCGTGGCGGGCGTGCTGTGCTGCCGCGGCGGCTACGGCAGCCTGCGCATGGTCGACCTGGTCGACTGGACCGCCGTCGCGGCGCACCGCAAGGTCTTCGCCGGCTCCAGCGACACCACCGTGCTGCACGCCCGCCTCCAGGCGCTCGGGCACGCCACCTGGTTCGGGCCGATGATCGGCACCAGGGCGTTCGTCGAGGACGACGTCGCCCGCGAGCACCTGCGCCGCGCGCTGTTCACCGGCGTCACCGGCGTGCGCGGCACCCCCGCCGCGCCCGGCACCGCCCGCGGCACCGCGTTCGGCGGCAACCTCAGCCTGCTGGCCGAGACCCCGCCGCCACCCGGCGCGGTCGTGCTGCTCGAAGACGTCGACGAGGACCCCTACCGGCTCGACCGGATGCTCACCGGCATGCGGCGCACCGGGTGGTTCGCCGACGTCGCCGCGCTCGTCCTGGGCTCGTGGACCGACTGCGGCGACGCCGCGCCCGTGCTCGCCGACCGGCTCGGCGACCTCGGCGTGCCGATCGTCGCCGACGTGCCCTTCGGCCACTGCGCGGGTCAGCTCACCCTGCCGTTGGGCGTGTCGGTCGAGGTCGACGGCCGCACCGGTGTGGTAACCGTGGTGGCGTGAAGATCGAAGCAGCCGACGGCGCGTTCGACGCCCCCGTCTGGGAACCGCCCGCCGGCGACGGCCCCGGCCTGGTCCTCGTCCAGGAGATCTTCGGCCTGGACGACTACCTGCGCTCCGTCGCGGCCGACCTCGCCGCGCTGGGCTACGTCGTCGCCGTACCCGAGCTGTTCCGGCGCACCACC
This sequence comes from Saccharothrix sabaoui, assembly GCF_051756985.1. NCBI lineage: Bacteria > Bacillati > Actinomycetota > Actinomycetes > Pseudonocardiales > Pseudonocardiaceae > Saccharothrix > Saccharothrix sabaoui. The sequence goes on along the minus strand of NZ_JBPKJK010000070.1, from coordinate 36,991 downwards.
CCCGGCTGGGTCGGCCGCCACGACGAGGCCGGCGTCGCCGAGGCGATGGACGTCGCCTCCCGCTTCGACCCGGCGCTGGGCGTCGCCGACGTGCTGGCCACCCTCGACGGGCTGCGCACCCGCACCGGCCGCGCCGGGGTGCTGGGCTTCTGCCTCGGCGGCTCGATGGCCTACGAAGCGGCCGTCGCGGGCACGCCCGACGCGGTGGTGTCCTTCTACGGCTCCACCGTCCCGGAGCGGATCGGCGAGCTGGGGCGGGTCGACTGCCCCGTCCAGTTCCACTTCGGCGGCCGCGACCCCTACATCCCGCGCGAGGCCGTGCAGGCGGTCGTCGACGCCGTCGCCGGGCACCCCGGCGCCGAGGTCCACGTCCAGGAGGACGCGGGCCACGCCTTCCACAACAACGTCGCGCCCCGGTTCCACGACCCGGTCGCCGCGGCCGCCGCCTGGGAGCTGACCACCTCGTTCCTCGCCCGCGCCCTGCCCGTCACCTGACACCCGACGCCGGTCGCCCGCCCCGCTCCGGGCCGGCCGCCCCCGTCGGTCCGGGTGGTCAGCGGCGGGCCTGGCTCTCCCGCAGCACCCGCGTGTCGCGCCGCACCTCCTCCGCCCGGTCGCCGACCGCCTGGATCTCGCGGGCCAGCTCCGGGTTGTCCACCCGCACCCGCACCACCGACTCCACCAGCGGCCCGATCAGCGCGACGACGTCGTCCACCTCCAGAGCGCGGCGCACCACCACGTCCACCCGGCCGACCTGGCCCGCCAGGCTGCGCAGCGACCCCGCGTTCTCCCGCGCCCAGCGGGACACCGCCCGCTCGCCCGCGCGCCTGTCCCGCTCGGCGCGCACCCGGCCCTCGGCCGTGTCCTCCACCTCCGACGGGCGCAACCGCAGGTAGCGGCGCTCGGCGGCCTGCCGGCTGGCCAGGCCCAGCGCCGGCGCCAGCTCGGCCCAGCTGGTGCCCATCGCGCGCGCCGAGGCGATCAGCCGCGGCTCCCACCCGGCCAGCTCCTCGCGCAGCCCGCGCAGCAGCACCAGCGCCTCCAGCACCTGCTCGACGCCGCGCCCGTCGCCCTCGACCGCGTCCCGGATGGTCTCGTAGTCACCGCTCGCCATGACGTCAACCTAGTGACGACCAGGAGGGTTGTCAACGAGATGACGACGTGGTAGAACCGGAGTCGCAGCGCATTGACCAGACCAACCAGGAGGTGTTCCCGATGTTGATGCGCACCGACCCGTTCCGGGAGCTGGACCGGCTGGCGCAGCAGTTCCTCTCCGGCCCGGGCACCTGGTCGCGGCCGACGCCCATGCCGATGGACGCCTACCGCGCGGGTGAGGAGTTCGTGGTCGAGTTCGACCTGCCCGGCGTCACCGCCGACGCGATCGAGCTGGACGTCGAGCGCAACGTGCTGACCGTCAAGGCCGAGCGCCGCCCGAACCGGCGGACCGACGGCGTCGAGATGCAGGTCTCCGAGCGGCCCCTGGGCGTGTTCTCCCGCCAGCTGTTCCTCGGCGACACCCTCGACACCGAGCACATCCGCGCCGACTACGACTCCGGCGTGCTCACGCTGCGCATCCCGATCGCGGAGAAGGCCAAGCCGCGCAGGATCGCCATCGGCACCGCCGACACCGGCCGCAAGGAGATCGACGCCTGATCCCCCGCCCCGCCGCACACGGTGCCGCGGGGTACGGGACCTCGGACAGCACACGGCGGTGTGCGCGCCGGGCACGGGCTGCCGATGTCCGCCCGGCGCGCACACCGCCCGCCCGTGCCCGGGCTCGCCGGGTGGGCGCCGGCCTCGGCCCGGCGGCGCCGCCGCCGGGCGACGGTTTCCCGGTGGCCCGGGAGGCCGCGCGCCCGCCAGGATCACCGGTCATGCGCCCGGCACCCGGTCAAGTCCTGCACTTCTCCGAAGACCCGACCATCACCCGCTTCGAACCGCGCGTCGCGCCCACCGCGCGCCAGGCCGACCCGTACGTGTGGGCCGTCGACCACGACCGCGCCCCCGACTACTGGTTCCCCCGCCAGTGCCCGCGCGCCCTGGTGCGGACCGGACCCGCCACCACCGCCGAGGACCGGGCGTGGCTGGGCGCCGAGCGCGTGCACGTCGTCGAGTACGGCTGGCTCGACCGGCTGCGCACCGCCCGCCTCTACGCCTACCGGCTCGACGCCGCCGCGTTCCGGCCGTTCGGCGACCCGCCCAACGCCCACGTCGCCACCGTGCCCGTCGAACCGCTCGGCGACCCCGAACCCGTCGGCGACCTGCTCGCGCTGCACGAGGGGGCGGGCATCGAACTGCGGCTCACCACCGACCTGTGGCGGTTCTGGCGGCGGGCGGTGCGCGGCACGTTCGGGTTCAGCGGCATCAGGCTGCGCAACGCCCGGCCCGACCCCGACCCGACCCCCTTCCCGGCTCCCCGCCCTGCTCTCCTCCCGGCGCCCTCCCCGGCCCCGGGCCGCACCGCGTGACCGGTCAGCGGAAGTCGTCGGCGTGCTCGCGCGCCCACCGGGCGAAGTCCAGCGCCGGGCGACCCAGCACCTCCTCGACGTCCGGGGACACCCAGTTGTTGCCCTCCGGGTACCGGCCCATCTCCAGGAACCACTCCACGACCTGCGGCGGGTAGACCCCGCGCCACAGCTCGCGCGCCTGGTCGGGGGTCAGTTCGACGAACCCGACCGGCCGCCCGAGGGCCTCGCCGATCAGGCGCACCGCGTCGCGGCGGCGCACCGGTCCCGGCCCGGTGGGGCGGTAGGTGCGCCCCTCGTGCCCCTCGGTCAGCAGCGCCCGCACGATGATCGCGGCGATGTCGTCCTCGTGCACCAGGGTGCTGTTCCAGTCGCCGAACGGCGCGCGCACGACGCCCTCCGCGCGGATCGAGGGCGCCCATTCGCGGGTGTTGGCCATGAACTCGCCCGGGAACAGGTGGGTCCACCCGATGCCCGAGGACTCGATCGCCCGGTGGAACACCCGGTGCCAGGACTCCAGCGGGTCGTCGTCGGACCGGCCCGGGTCGTGGTGGCCCAGGTGCGTGAGCCGCCGCACGCCCGCCGCGCGCAGCACGTCGACGATCGCCGGGCCGTCGCCGTCCACCGACACCAGGTGCACCCGCTCGACCCCATGCAGCGCCGGGACCAGCGACGACGGGTCGGTGAAGTCGCCCGTCACCACCTGCACCCCGGCGGGCAGCCGGGCACGGAGGTCGCGGGTGAGCGCGCGGACCTCCTGCCCCTCGGCGATCAGTCGGCGCACCACCGCGCCGCCCACGGTGCCGGTCGCGCCGGTGACGAGAACGGGCATGGAAATCCTCCGGGAATGGCGAAGAAGCCCTGGTGAAGGGCGTGCGGACGCGGGAAATGGCGTGGAGTGGGCAGAATGCCCGCGCAAATGGCGAATTGTCAAACATGAACGCCGCGTTCACGTTTTCCGAAAATGCGTGCCGCGCACACCGCTTGCCCACATACCGACCGGTCGGTACCCTCGCGACGTGGACGAACGGCGCATCGACGCGGTGGTGCTGGACTGGGGCGGCGTGCTCACGGTCTCCGTGCCCGCCTTCATCGAGGACTGGCTGAGCACCGAGAACATCGACCGGGAGCGCTACGGCGCCACCATGCGCGGCTGGATGGGGCGCGAGGCCGCCCCGGACAACCCCGTGCACCGCCTGGAGACCGGCGAGCTGACCACGCACGAGTTCGAGGCGCTGCTGGCCGCCGAACTGGTCACCCTCGACGGCCGGGGGATCGCCGCGCAGGGCCTGCTGCGCCGCATGTTCGGCAGCGCCCACCCCGACCCGAAGATGGTCGACCTGGTCCGCGGGCTGCGCGCCGACGGCGTCACCACCGCGCTGCTGTCCAACAGCTGGGGCGAGGGCTACCCCGAGGAACTGCTGCTGGAGCTGTTCGACACCATCGTGATCAGCGGCCGCGTCGGGCTGCGCAAACCCGACCCGCGCATCTTCGAGCACACCCTCGACCGGCTCGGCCTGCCCGCCCACCGCTGCGCGTTCTTCGACGACGCCCCCGTCAACGTCGAGGGCGCCCGCGCCGTGGGCATGCACGCCCACCGGCACACCGACGCCGACTCCACGCGCGCCGTGATCGACCAGCTCAGGGGAGCCGCGGCATGACCGACCACCCCACCACCGACCACCCCACCACCGACCCGGCCACTCCCGACCCGGCCGCCCCCGGGCTGCCCGGGCTGGACCTGGACAGGCTCGCCGCCCACCTCGGCACCGGCCCGCTGACCGGCGAGCTCATCCCCGGCGGCCGCTCCAACCTCACCTACCGGGTCACCGACGGCACCCACCGCTGGGTGCTGCGCCGCCCGCCGCTGGGCCACGTGCTCGCCACCGCCCACGACATGGGCCGCGAGCACCGCGTCATCTCCGCCCTCGCCGGCACCGCCGTGCCCGTGCCCGGCGTCGAGCTGCTGTGCGAGGACGTCGACGTCCTCGGCGCGCCGTTCTACCTGATGGAGGAGGTCCCCGGGCAGGCCCTGCGCCACCGCGACCAGTGCCCCTGGATGACCCCCGACAAGGCGCGCGCCCTGTCCGACCGGCTCGTCGACGTGCTGGCCGACCTGCACGCCGTCGACCCCGCCGAGGTCGGCCTGTCCGACTTCGGCCGCCCCGAGGGCTTCCTCACCCGCCAGGTCACCCGCTGGGGCAAGCAGCTCGACGCCTCCCGCAGCCGCGACCTGCCCGGCATCGACGAGCTGCGCGACCGGCTCGCCCGCACCGTGCCCCGCTCGGCCCGCGCCACGATCGTGCACGGCGACTACCGGCTCGACAACGTGCTGGTCACCGACGACCCGCTCGACATCGGCGCCGTCCTCGACTGGGAGATGGCCACCCTCGGCGACCCGCTCGCCGACGTCGGCCTGCTGTGCGTGTACTGGAACGGCATCGGCGCGCGCGAGGACGACCCCATCACCGGCACCGTGCCCACGCTGCCCGGGTTCGCCACCGCCGACGAGATGGTGCGCCGCTACGCCGAGCGCAGCGGCGCCGACGTCAGCGACCTCGCCTGGTACACGGCGTTCGCCTACTTCAAGCTCGCCGTGATCCTGGAGGGCATCCACTTCCGCTTCACCCGGGGCAAGACCGTGGGCGCCGGGTTCGACCAGATCGGCCACCTCACCCTGCCGCTGGTCGGGCAGGGACTCGCCGCGACCGCAGGGGAGCACTGATGGACTTCGCCTACGACCCCACCACCGAGGAACTGCGCGGGAGGCTGCTGCGGTTCATGGACGAGTTCGTCTACCCCGCCGAACCCGTCGCCGAGCGCCAGCTCGCCGAGGCCGCCGACCCGTGGGCGCGCCCCGCCGTCATCGAGGACCTCAAGGCCGAGGCCCGCCGCCAGGGCCTGTGGAACCTGTTCCTGCCCGACGCCGAGCACGGCGCCGGCCTGACCAACCTCCAGTACGCGCCCCTGGCCGAGATCACCGGCCGCAGCCCGCACCTGGCCCCGGAGGCGCTCAACTGCGCCGCGCCCGACACCGGGAACATGGAGGTGCTGGCCATGTTCGGCACCGAGCAGCAGAAGAAGCAGTGGCTGCGCCCCCTGCTCGACGGCGAGATCCGCTCCGCGTTCTGCATGACCGAACCCGACGTGGCCTCCTCCGACGCCACCAACATCGCCACCAGCATCGTGCGCGACGGCGACGAGTACGTGGTCAACGGCCGCAAGTGGTGGTCCTCCGGGGCGATGAACCCCAACTGCGCGGTGTTCATCGTCATGGGCAAGACCGACCCCGACGCCGAACGCCACCGCCAGCAGGCGATGATCCTCGTGCCCCGCGACACCCCGGGCGTGCACGTCAAGCGCGGCATGCACGTCTTCGGCTACACCGACGCCTCCCACGGCGGGCACGCCGAGGTCGTGTTCGACGACGTCCGCGTGCCTGCGGACAACCTCATCGCCGGCGAGGGCGAGGGCTTCGCCATCGCCCAGGCCCGCCTCGGCCCCGGCCGCATCCACCACTGCATGCGCCTGATCGGCATCGCCGAACGCGCCCTGGAACTCATGTGCCGCCGCGCGGTCGAACGCGTCGCCTTCGGCAAGCCCCTCGCGCGCCAGGGCGTCGTGCAGGAGTGGATCGCCGAGTCCCGCGTGCGCATCGAACAGGCCCGCCTGCTCGTCCTCAAGACCGCGTGGCTGATGGACACCGTCGGCAACAAGGGCGCGCACACCGAGATCCAGGCCATCAAGATCGGCACCCCGCTCATGGCCGAGTGGGTCCTCGACAAGGCCATCCAGGCCCACGGCGCCGGCGGGGTGAGCCAGGACTACCCCCTGGCCGAACTCTGGGCCTCCGCGCGGACCCTGCGCCTGGCCGACGGCCCCGACGAGGTCCACCGCATGTCGCTGGCCAAGCGGGAGATCAAGAAGTACCTGTAGGACCACCCGGCCGTGCTCCGGCCAGGGCGTCCAACTCCTCGACGATGGCGGAGTAGGCGTCCGGCCGGAGCTCGACCAACTCCTCCACGTGGTACCGCCAGTCCTGGACGGTAAGTTCCCACGACAGTGTCCGATCTTCCATCGGGATCAACTGCAGTCGCAGCCCATCGATTTCCGGGATGATGCTGGTGTACGCCGGTTCCGGTGTGCGAAGAAAAAATGCTCTTACGCTGCGAATTTCGTCGATGAGTTCTGTCATCGTCCTGATTCGGCCGGACAGCAGGTCGATAAGTTTTGTTATCTTCCTGATTCGACCGGACAGTAGGCTGTGGGTAATACTCGCGATCGACGAAGTTCGCGTTTCGGTGGCTTCCACTTCTTCGGTTAGCGCCTGCGCGGCGTCACGGATGCGCTTTGCCAGGTCGTTTACCCGCCTCGTGTCCCCGAGTTCTGCCGCATACTCCAGTAGGTTTAGCCAAGTAGCGAGATCTTCGTCATTGCCCGGCGGGTATACTGCGAGTTCTACAGCCTCGTCGAGCAACTCCGGTTTGCGCAGGACAACAGCGGCAAGTGCCAAGGCTTGTACCCGATGCACCTCGTCGGGCGTTGTGCGAGCAATCGACTCAGCCTGTCCGGGGTCGCCTGTTGACGTCAATTTGCGAATGAGGTCCAGGCGAACTCGACGCTGCATCCACGGGACCTCGATAAGCTCAAGCGCGTGGATGGCAGAATTAAGAGAATCGACTGCCATGGCTCCTTCTGCGATGGCTGTCCACGCCGCAGAACGTGCCGTCTCGTCCTCCAATGCGGCAGTGTGCCGGATGGCTCGGGCGACATCCCCGACGTCCACCGCCGTTTTGATCCACAGAACCCAACGTCGATCCTCTCCGGCATGATCAGTGCCGAACCGAGCCAGTTCCTCGGACAGGATCAGCATTTCACGTCCGTCGTCGAGCCTGCCCGCACGCATGAAGGACGCCGCGATGGCGCGCACTAGGTCCGCTGGTTCGTGGGCTGACGAGGCATATTGACGAGCAAGCTCCATAGCACGGTCGAAGTTGCTCGAGTTGGCCGACGCCAAGGCGGCCCATAGCATACCCCTACCTCGCGCGGCCACCTCTGGCATTCTTTCGGCAGTAGTCTCTATATCAATGATCAAACGTCGGACGTCAGACTCGTCGCGCTGTCTAACCCACGCTTCCGCCAGGTAGGCCAGTCTTTCACAGAGAACGACATCGTCATCCGTTGCGCGCGCCAGCGACTCGGCCTCCTCGGGACACTCGGCGCCGGCGGCGTAGATGATGCGCATCGTGACCCACTGAACCTCCGACACTTCGCGGGCAAGCCGCTCGAACCGGAAAGCGTAGTCGTATTCGCCCGCATCAGCAGCAGCGACTGCGGCTCGAACAGAAAATATTTTTTCGTCCCCGGTAAGCCGAGTTTCGATCTCACGCAAAGCTTGTCCGACACGTTCACGGTCGCCGACCACCGCCGAGGCGGCCACGGTTGCGATGAGATGATCCAGACTGGCCTTCATCTTCCGTTCAGCGAACGGGAAGAGTTCCCCGTCAGTCTTACGGGCCGCTTTTTCGATTTTGTCCGATTCGGCCAGCAAGGAGGCGGCCTCATCAATTTCATCTGTCGCGGCAGCCAATGAAGCCAGTGCGAAGGCTCGTTGTGATTCATTTTCCACATGATCCAGCAGTTCTCGGGCGCGGTCACTTGATCCCGATTCCGCATACGCCTCCGACACGGAGAGCAGCGAGCGCACGCCAAGGTACTGATTAAGTGGGCGGGCTATTTTCGCGGCTTTTTCGAGCAACTTGGCGGCGAGGCTCGGCTGTTCCTCTCGAGCGGTTTTCGACATCAGAACCAAAGCGGCGACCCGATCGGGCAGATCCGGTATGGAATCGGCCATCTGTTCGGCCCGCTCATGGTCACCCAAACGCGTCCACCCCGCAGGCAACCACGACGGAATGGCCTGGTTGAGACGGTGGAGGTGCTGCCGGTGGACCGCCAGTCGAGCGGTCAGAACGGGATCTGAGTCCTCCTGACGGAGCAGGAAGTCCTGAGCGGTGGTGATGTCGGCCAGCGCGGCTCCATCGGCGTTAACACGAGAACGGAGGAGGCGCTGTCGGGCCGGGTCCGTCGCGTGCACGACTGCTCGATCGATATCGCCGGTCTCGATGAGCATGGCGTAGTAGCCCCGCAGCAAGTACTCGGGTGTGTTAGGGGGCCACATGCGAGCGGTGTAGGTGGCCGCCCAGTCGTGAAGTCGGTTCCGGTAATCGTGGATACGGGCGCCGAACAGGTCCAAGGCGGTCCGTTGCAGTTCCTCATGCGCCAGAAGGTAACCCTCAGAAGCCACGTCCGGGTTGTTCTGGAAGTTACGACCCGTAACGGTGTGCAGGCGGTCCTCGACCTGCAACTCCGAAAGGCCGGTCAGTTCCGCGAGGTCCACAGCGGTTAGTCCTCCGCCCGACGCTGTGACCAGACCAAGCAGGTCCTGTCCATCCAGCGGGCCTGCCAGGAGCTTCTTCAGGTCCCGTTCCATCTCGTGCCGGATGGCCTTCGCCGCAGGCGACGGGCTGAGTGGGCGGACGACCGACAGGTCGTGCAATGGGTGATGCGCCGGGACGTCGCCCGGTAGCGGTGGGAACTCGCGGCCGGTCACGATCACCTTCATTCCCTCGGGTAGAACAGCAGGCAGGAGGGCGGCGATGCTGTGCGCGTGACCCGTACCGTCGACGCCGTGGTCCTCGTCCAAGCCATCGACGACGAGTACGAAGTGCTCGCCTCGTACGTGGCACCACTCGGCCGCCCTGTCCAGCAGGGTGAGCACTTCCGCCTCCGCGAGTGCGGGTGGCGGCTGCGGCGATGGGAGTCCGAGCAGGGCCGATAGCTGTACCAGCAGGTTGTCGACGAAGTCCGAGCGGCTGTTCTGCTTCGAGCTGCGTGCGACGATGAAGAACGGGACCAGCCGCACCGCTGGTGGTGGATGCAGGACGAACCAGGACAACAGGGCCGTCTTACCCGACCACGCCTCTCCCCGCCACCAGCCGTAACGTCCCCCGGTGACCGGTGAGGTGCAGAAGTTGGCGAGGGCGTCGAGTTCGTCTCGACGGCCTACCAGCTCTCGAGGTGCCAGTTCCCGCACGGCTCTGAGGTAGGGGTTGTGCACCGGCGGAGCGGAGGTGTGCAGGTGGACGTCGCCCTGGATCGTGCGTGCCTGGACGACGGACCCCTGCACGTCGCCCTTCACCCGGTTTCCCCACCACCGCACGAGACCGATCATCCGGCACGAGGGCGCGCGGGTGACCGCAGAAGAGCGGCTCAGGGGACGTGGTGTGACGGCACGGCGGCCAGCAGGGTGCGGGTGTAGTCGTGTCGCGGCGCCAGCAGCACCTCTTCCACGGTGCCCCGCTCCACGATCTCGCCCCGGTACATGACGGCCACCCGGTCGGCGATGGTCCAGGCCAGGCCCAGGTCGTGGGTGATCACCAGGGCGCCCAGGTCCAGGTCCCGGCGCAGGCGCAGCAGCAGGGCCAGGATCTCGCCGCGCACCGAGGCGTCCAGCGACGCCACCGGTTCGTCGGCGATCAGCAGGCGCGGGCCCAGGGCCAGGGCCCCGGCGATGACGACGCGTTGCCGCTGGCCGCCGGAGAGCTGGTGGGGCAGGGACGGGAAGAAGCGTTCCGGGGGGCGGAGCTCGGCCTGGGACAGGGCTTCGGCCACGCGTTCCCGCTCGTCGCCGTCGACGCCGTGGATGCGCAGGCCCTCGGCCACCGCCTCGTACACCGAGTGCCTCGGGTTCAGGGCGCTGGTGGGGTCCTGGAGCACCAGCTGCACCTGGCGGCGGTAGGCGCGCAGGCCCGCGCTGGAGCGGGGCAGTGGCCGGCCGTCGAAGACGACCCGGCCGGCGGTGGGGCGTTGCAGGCCCAGCAGGGTGCGGGCGAGGGTGGTCTTGCCCGAACCCGACTGGCCCACCAGGGCCAGGACCTCGCCCGCCCGGACCTCCAGGTCCACGCCGGCCACGGCGGTGTTGCGGCCGTAGTCGACCCGGACGCCCTCGGCGCGCAGCAGCGCCGGGGAGGAGGACGGGGGCGCGTCGGAGGGGGTGACGTGCCGCGACGCCGGGTCGCCCACGGTGGGGAACGCGGCGGCCAGGGCACGGGTGTGCGGGTGCGCGGGGTGGTGGATGACCTCGCGCGCCGGGCCCTCCTCCACGACGACGCCGTCCCGCATCACGGCCAGCCGGTCGCACGTCGCCGCCAGCACGGACAGGTCGTGGCTGATCATCACCAGGCCGATGCCGCGTTCGGACACCAGGCGCTTGAGCACGTCGAGGACCTGCGCCTGCACCACCACGTCCAGCGCGGTGGTCGGCTCGTCGGCCACGACCAACCTCGGTTCGCACGCCAGCGCCATCGCGATCATCACCCGCTGCTTCTGCCCGCCCGACAGCTCGTGCGGGTAGGCCCGTGCCGCGCGGGCGGGCAGCTCGACCTGCTCCAGCAGCGAGGCGACCGAGCCGCGCACGCCGTGCAGCCGCATCGGCTCGGCGATCTGGTCCCCGACCCGGTGCACCGGGTTGAGGGCGTGCATCGCGCCCTGGAAGACCACGGACGCCGCCGCCCACCGCACCGCGCGCAGCCGGCCCCACGACATGGTGCGCACGTCCTCGCCGTCGAGCAGCACCTGCCCGTCGACGCGGGCGTCGCGCGGCAGCAGCCGCAGCACCGACATGGCCACGGTGGACTTGCCGCAGCCCGACTCCCCCGCCAACCCCAGCGTCTCCCCCGCCGCCAGGGACAGGGTCACCGAGCGCACGGCGTCGACGTCCGCGCCCCGGTAGCGCACGCTCAGGTCCCGCAGCTCCAGCAGGCTCACCGCTCCCCCTTCAACCGCGGGTTGAGCACGGTCTCCAGCGCCCGCCCGACCAGCGTGAACGCCAGCACCACGCACACCACGCCCAGGCCGGGCGGGATGAGGAACCACCAGGCGCGCTGCGACACCGCGCCGTTGATGTTCGCCGCGTGCAGCATCGACCCCCACGACACGCGCGTCGGGTCGCCCAGCCCGAGGAACGACAGCGTCGACTCCGCGACGATCGCGCCGGCCACGGTCAGCGTGGTGTTGACGAACACCAGCGGCAGCACGGCGGGCAGCACGTGCCGGCCCACGACGTGCGCGTGGCCGCCGCCCAGGGCGCGGGCGCGTTCGATGAACGGCCGCGCCTCCACCGCCAGGGTCTGCGCCCGCACCAGCCGCGCGGTCGCGGGCCACGACGTGACGCCGATGGCGAGCACGATCGTGCCCAGGCCGCGCGGCAGCACGGTGGACAGGGCGATGGCCAGCACCAGGGAGGGCAGCACGAGGAAGAAGTCGGTGAACCGCATCAGCACCGCCGACGCCCAGCCGCCGAAGTGGGCCGCGGCGACGCCGACGACGGTGCCGATGAGCACGGACAGCACGGTCGCCGCCAGGCCGACGACCAGCGAGATCCGGGTGCCCCACCAGGTGAGCAGCAGCACCGGGCGCCCGTTGTGGTCGGTGCCCAGCCAGTGCTCCGCCGACGGCGGCTGCCACGGGCGGGCCGTCACCCGCGTCACGTCCAGCCCGGCCGTGTCGGTCACCAGCGGCGCGAGCAGCGCCAGCACCGCGATCACGCCGAGCCCGACCAGGCCGACGAGGCCGCCGCGCTGGGAGGCGAACTCGCGCCAGGTGGCCTTCGCGGCGGCCAGGCGGCGTTGCCGCGCGATCGCCGTCACGACGCACGCACCCGCGGGTCGAGCACCCGGTAGGCCAGGTCGGCCAGCACGTTCATGAAGATCACCGCTCCCGCCAGCACCACGAACGTGCCCTGCAGCAGCGGCAGGTCCGGTCCGGTCAGCGCCTCGTAGGTCAGCAGTCCCAGCCCCGGCCAGGAGAACACGGTCTCCACCGTGATCGCGCCCGACACCACGAGCCCGAGGTGCAGGAACACCAGGGTCACGGTCGGCAGCAGCGCGTTGGGCACGGCGTGGCGGCGGCGCACCAGGTCGTCGCGCAGCCCCTTGGCGCGCGCGGTGGTCAGGTAGTCGGCGTGCATCTCCTCCAGCAGCGAGGACCGCATGACCAGCAGGTACTGGGCGTAGACCACGGCGATCATGGTCAGGCACGGCAGCACCAGGTGGTGGGCGACGTCCAGCGACTGCGACAGGAAGTCCGGTGGCGTGTCGGGGTAGCGCATGCCGCCGGAGGGGAACAGGTCGCCGGTGGCCATGGACAGCAGCATGCCCAGCCAGAACGTCGGCATCGCCCACTGCGCCAGGGCCGCCCCGGTGGAGATCCGGTCGAACCGGGACCCGCGCCGCCACGCGCCGCGGATGCCCAGCCACAGCCCGAGCACCACGGCCAGCGCGGTGGCGGTGCCCACCAGCAGCACGGTGGGCCACAGCCGTTCGCCGATCAGCTCCAGCACGGGCCGGCTGTAGGTGTAGGAGGTGCCGAAGTCGCCGCGCACCGCGTCGGCGAGGTAGTCGGCGAACTGCTCGGGCAGCGGCTCGTCCACGCCCAGGCGGGCGCGCAGCTCGGCGATCTGCTCGGCGCCCACCGGGCGGCCCCGTGTCATGGTCACGACGGGGTCGCCGGGGATGACCCGGAACAGCAGGAACCCGAGCACGACCACGAACGCGAGGCTGGCCAGGGCGCCGCCGAGCTTGCCCGCGAGGTGCTTGATCACTCGCGGTCCCCGGCGCCCGCCCTGCGCCGCCGCGACACCAGGAACACGCCGGCCGCGGCGACCACGAGCGCGCCGCCGACCACGGCGAGGATCAGCCCGGTGTTGGAGGTGCCGCCGCCGGTCGCCGAGTCGGTGGGCGTGGCGCCGTAGTAGCCCCACACCCCGTTCTGGGCCATGATCACGCCGCCCGGGTCGGGCTGCACGGGGAAGGACGCGAACTTGTCGCTGCGGTACGCCTCCAGGGCGTTGTCGTAGCCGAGGATCACCGCGGGCACCTGGTCGTAGAAGCGCTGCTGCATGCGCTTGACCAGCTCCTGGCGCTTGGCCGGGTCGAACTCGGCGCGCTGCTGGGCGTAGAGGGCGTCGTACTCGGGGTCGCAGAAGAACGTGTCGGTGGTGCCGCCCTTGCCGTCGGCGTTGGGCCGCTGGCCGCAGGTGTGCAGCGACAGGATGTAGTCGGGGTCGGGGTTGGTGCCCCAGCCGGAGAAGACCAGGTCGAACGTGCCGGCGGTGCTGGCCTCGTTGAGCTGGTTGTCGGAGACGACCTGCACGTCGACGGGGATGCCGAGGTCGGCGAGCGAGCGCTTGACGAACTCGGAGGTCTGCTCGTCGTAGGCGCGGCCGGCGTGGCCGAGCAGGCGCAGCGCCAGGGGGCGGCCGTCGGGTCCGACGCGGGTGCCGTCGGCGCCGCGGGCGTACCCGGCGGCGTCGAGGTCGGCGTTGGCGGCGGCCGGGTCGTGCGCGCGGGCCCGCTCGGGTTCGGCCAGGTGGTAGGAGGCGAACACGGGCGGGATGGGGCCGGTGCCGCGCTGGGCGTAGCCGCCGTTGACGCGTTCGATGATCGCGTCGAGGTCGATGGCCTTGGCGATGGCGCGGCGCACGACGACGTCCTTGAGCGCGGGGTGCCCGTCGCCGATGGGGGTGCCGTCGCGGGTGGCGGCGCCGGAGTTGACGACGATCTCGTTGAACCGGCGGCCCTGGGCCTTGTTGACGGTGACGCCGTCCTCGTCCTTGAGCGAGTCGAACTGGGCGGGGCCCATCCGGTTGACCAGGTCGACCTCGCCCTTGGCGAGGGCCTGGGCGGCGGCGTCGACGGTCTTGTAGTAGCTGAAGGTCAGCTCGTCGTACTTGGGCGCGCCGCGCCAGTAGTCCCGGTTCGCCGTGAACCGGATGAACTCGTTGGCCCGGTACTCGGTGAGGACGAACGGCCCGCTGCCCACGACGGGGGTCTGGTCGTTGCGGTACTCGCCGATGTCGGCGACCTGCGACCAGACGTGCTCGGGCACGATCGGCACGTCCAGCGCGAGCATGGTGGCCTGCGGCTGCCTGGTCCTGATGACCAGGGTGCGGTCGTCGGTGGCGGTGACGGACTCGAAGTCGGCGGTGAAGCTGCCGTTGGCGGTGGCGGCGACCTCGTCGCGCATCATCAGGTCGTAGGTGAACGCCGCGTCACGGGCGGTGACGGGTTTGCCGTCGGACCACTTCTTGCCCTCCGGGATGGTGAAGGTCCAGGTGAGGCGGTCGTCGGAGGACTTCCACTCCTTGGCGAGGCCCTCCACGGGGTGCTGGTCGCCGGCGTCGTAGGCGGTCAGGTAGTCGTACATGAGCCGGCCGACCTCGGTGCCCGCCTGGAAGATCGACAGGAACGGGTTGAGGGAATCCACCTGCTGGGTGATGGCCACACGCAGGGTGACCGCCTGTGGGGCCTCCTGGGCCACCGCCGGTGTGGGTGTGAGGACCAGCAGGCCCACCGCCGCCGCCATCGCCCCGAGCCGTCGCACGCGCACCGTGACCGCCTCCGCCCCTAGTGGAAGTCAAGAAGTAACCACCGCAACAAGGTCTGCGTCAAGAAGCGACCACGAGCGGTTACCGTGGTGGCATGCGGATCTTGATCTCGGCGGACATGGAGGGCGCGACGGGGGTCACCTGGACCGCCGACGTCGTGCCGCAGACCGAGCAGTGGCAGCGCTTCCGGCGGCTGTTCACCGGCGATGTCAACGCCTGCGTCGCGGGCGCCTTCGCCGGCGGCGCGACCGACGTGCTGGTCAACGAGGCGCACTCGTCGCAACGCAACCTCCTGCTGGAGGACCTCGACCCGCGCGCCCGGATGCTCACCGGGCGGCACAAACCCCTCTCGATGATGCAGGGCATCGACTCCGGAGTCGACGGGGTCGCCTTCTTGGGCTACCACGCGGGCGCGGGCCAGGAGGGTGTGCTGGCCCACACCTACCTGGAGAACTCGATCACCGGCGTGTGGCTCGACGGGCGGCCCGCGAGCGAGGGGCTGCTCAACGCGGCGCTGGCCGCCGAGCACGGCGTGCCCGTCCTGCTGGTCACCGGCGACGACCGCACCTGCGAGGACGCCCGCGACTACGCCCCGCGCGCCGAGCTGGTCGCGGTGAAGGAGTGCGTGAGCCGCTACGCCGCCGTGTGCCTGCCGCCCGCCGTGACCGCCGAGCGCATCGCCGCCGCCGCGGAGAAGTCCCTGGTCCGCGCCGGGCGCACCGCCCCGGACCCCCGCCCGCGCCGCGTCGAGGTGGAATTCGACGCCACCCACCTGGCCGCCGCCGCGGCGGTGGTGCCTACGGTGGAGCTGATCGGCGCCCGCCGGGTCGCGTTCGACGCCGCCTCCACGACCCGGGCGATGCAGGCGTTCAAGGTCGTCACGGCGATCGCCGCGGGGGCGGTTGAGGGGATTTATGGCTGAGGACGTCGTCGACCTGTGCGCGGCCCTGCTGCGCATCGACACCACCAACCACGGCCGGGGCGAGTCCAACGGCGAGCGCGAGGCCGCCGAGTTCGTCGCCGGTCACCTGGAGGCCGC
This sequence comes from Saccharothrix sabaoui, assembly GCF_051756985.1. Lineage (NCBI taxonomy): Bacteria > Bacillati > Actinomycetota > Actinomycetes > Pseudonocardiales > Pseudonocardiaceae > Saccharothrix > Saccharothrix sabaoui. Next base: position 21,042 of record NZ_JBPKJK010000070.1, on the reverse strand, counting down.
GGGCGTGCCCGCGACCCTGCTCGAACCCGCGCCGCGCCGCACCAACGTGCTGGCCCGCGTGCCCGGCACCGACCCCGCCCTGCCCGCCCTGCTCGTGCAGGCCCACCTCGACGTGGTGCCCGCCGACCCGGCCGAGTGGAGCGTGCCGCCCTTCGCCGGCGTCCAGCGCGACGGCTACCTGTGGGGGCGCGGCGCGGTCGACATGAAGGACATGGTCGCCATGGTCCTGTCGGTGGTCGGCACCTGGGCCCGCGAGGGGCGGCGACCGCGCCGCGACGTCGTGCTGGCCTTCGTCGCCGACGAGGAGGACACCGGGGCCTGCGGCGCGCACTGGCTCGTGGAGCACCACGCCGAGCACTTCGCCGGGTGCGCCGCCGCGATCAGCGAGTCCGGCGGGTTCTCCCACCGCACCTTCGACAAGCGCGTCTACCCCATCGGCACCGCCGAGCGCGGCACGTCGCACCTGCGGCTGACCGCCACCGGCCGCGCCGGGCACGGCTCGCGCCGCAACGACGACAACGCCGTGCTCAAGCTCATCAACGCCCTGGGCCGCATCGCCGCGATCGAGCACCCGGTGCGGCTCACCCCGTCGGTGCTGGCGTTCATCGAGCAGGTCGGGGCCGCGCTGGGCGTGCCGGTGGACCTCGACGACGTCGACGGCACCATCGCCCGCTTCGGGCCCGCCGCGCGGCTGGTGGAGAACACCGTCCGCAACAGCACCACCCCGACCGTCCTCGACGCCGGCTACAAGGTCAACGTCATCCCCGGCAGCGCCAGCGCCGAGATCGACGTGCGCACCCTGCCCGGCACCGTGGACGAGCTGCTCGCCGCGGTGGACGCCGCGCTGGGACCGGACGTGCGGCGGGAGTTCCTGCAGCACCAGCCGCCCGTGCAGGCGCCGATCGACTCGCCGTGGTTCGCGGCGATGGCCGACGCGCTGCGCGCCGAGGACCCCGAGGCCGTCGTCGTGCCCTACTGCATGGGCGGCGGCACGGACGCCAAGGCGTTCAGCAGGCTGGGCATCGACTGCTACGGGTTCGCGCCGCTCTACCTGCCCGAGGGCTTCGACTACCGGTCGCTGACCCACGGCGTGGACGAGCGCGTGCCGGTGGAGGGGCTGCGGTTCGGCGCCCGGGTGCTGGACCGGTTCCTGTCGTCCTGACCGACCTGCCGAAGAGGAGGAGGAAGACCGTGGGTGTGCTGATCGACTACTTCCGCGCGCCCGACGCGGCGGCGGTGGTGCGGGCCGTGGCCGCCGCGGACGGCGGCCCACTGGTCGGTGGCGCGGCTGTCGGCGGCCCAGTGCTCGGCGACGCGGTGCTCGACGGCGAGGGTCCCGCGTTCGTCGGGGTCGAGGCCAAGGGCGTCGACCCCGACGTCCTGCTCGGGCAGCTCGTCGCCGCCGTCGCGGGCCGACCGTGGCGGCCCGGCCTCGTCGCCCAGACGGCCGTGTGGCCGACCACCCCGCCACCCGGGCCGCTGGGCCCCGAGGACGACGACGACCCGTGGGCGACCGGGCCCTGGGTGGTGGAGCTCGACACCGCCACGCGCGACATCCTGGCCGGCGCGGAGCACGCCGACGTGCCCCGGTTCGCCGACGAGTGGGCCCGCGCCGAGGAGTTCGGCGCGGGCACGCGCGGCGAGGACCTGGCCCCGCTGGTCGCCGAGCTGCTCGACCTCGCCCGCGACGCCCGCGACCGCGGGGAACGGCTCTACTGCTGGATGCTCTCCTAGAAGCACCCGGGCGGTGGGAAGGGTGTCCAGGACCGTCGTCGCGAACGGGTCCTGGACACCCTTCGTCCGTCTCCGGCTACCACCCCGGCCCGCGCACCACCCGTCTAGCGGCAGCAGTGCGGGTCGTCCGCGGTGGTCGCGCCGGCGCGCACGGTCGTCGTCACGGCCACCACCTCGTTGTCCGCGGGGTTGTCGTCGCCGTCGTACCGGCCGTCGACGTCCACCCGGACCTTGAACGTCACCTTGCCCGCCGCGACGTCCGCGGCGGTGTAGGTGTAGGCGAACGGCAGCTCCACGCGCGACCCGCCGGCGAGCCACTGCTTGAGCGTGCCCACGGTGGTGTAGTACCCGCTCTCCGACAGGCGCAGCAGGTCCACCTCGACCGTTTCGGCGCGGGCCGTGCCGTTGGCGAGCGTCACCCTGATCGGCTTGGTCTGCCCGGCGCGGGCCGAGGCGGGCACGGTGAAGCCGGACAGCCCCACGTCGTGCGTCTCGACCACCAGGGTCTCCACGCCGGTACCGGTGCGCCCGTCGGAGGTCGTGCCGGTCACCTCCACCCGGTACTCGCCGTCGGCGGCGTAGCGGTGCACGAGGGCGTCGCCGGTGATCGGCGCGGACGTGCCGTCGCCGAACCTCACCTCGCCGCTGACCAGCGGGCGGTTCAGGGGGTCTCCGGAGTAGGCGGTGAACCGCACGTCGTCGAAGGTGGACGGGTTGTTCGGGTAGGGCGACGCGACCGGGCGCACCGCCGGCGCGTTCAGCAGGGACAGGGCGAACTCCGAGGCCCGCTCGGCGCTCTTGGCGAACTTGACGAAGTAGGTCCGGCCCGCGGTGGCGGTGAACACGGCGCTGTACCCGGAGTAGGAGTCGACGCAGTCCACTTCGGTCAGCGCGTCCGGCGCGGCACCCTCGTACACGGTGATCGAGGGCGAGCCGTACCCCGTCATCACGGCCACCGAGCGGGTCCGCTCCGGCGTGTAGCGGTACCAGACGGAGCGGTCGAGGCCCTGCTCGCAGCTGGACAGGACCTCGTCCGGCTCGGTCGACGCCAGGCTCAGGTCGCCGGTGAGCTCGGCCGGCAGCACGACGGGGGCCGCCGCGGCGACGTCGTCGTTCGGCGCGGGCGGGGCGGTGGCGAGGCGGAAGTCGACCTGCCCGCCGTAGGAGTACTCGAACACCTCGATGTGGTAGGTCGTGCCCGCGGTCACCGGGAACGCCCTCGTCGGGTAGTCCCTCCGGCAGCTCCCGGGTACCTGCGTGAGCGCGCCGCGCTCGCCGGTGTAGACGGCCACGAGCGGCAACTGCCCGGTGCTGGACACGGTGGTCCTGAGCAGGGCGTCCTCGGTCGCGGTGTAGCGGAACCACACGCTGCGCGTGCCCCAGTGGTAGCAGTCGGTCGGGTCGTCGGCGGCCTTGGTGGCCTCCGTGGTGTCCTGCCTGGTCGAGAACGGCAGCGCGGTGATGGCGGTGGCCTGGTCGAAGTCGTCGTTGGCGGGCGGCGCGGCGTGCGCGACGCCCGGTGCCAGCACCGCGATCGCGGCGGCGACGAGACCGGTGATCGGCGTGCGCAGGCGCGTGAACGCCCGCCGCCGGGTGGGCAGCGTCATTCTGATCTCCCCCGGGAGTGGTGGTGCGGCGGTCAGGCGGCGGCCATCGCGGCCGGACCGGTCACGGTCGTGGCGATGGAGATGACCTCGTTGTCCATCGGGCGGGCGTCGCGGACCGGGTACGGCAGCGTGACCTGCGCCCGGAAGGCGACCTTGCCGACGAGGGCGTCGTCGGGGGTGAAGGTGTGGGCGAACGGGAACTGCACCTTGCGGGTCGGGTGCGCGGGGACGTGCAGGGTCGTCGTGCCGACCTCGGTCCAGTAGTCCCTGGTGCGCTTGTAGAGCACGACGGTCGCCGTCTCGGGGTGCCGCGTGTTCGCCACGTGCACCTTGATCGTCCTGGTCTCGCCCTGCCGCGCGGACGACGGCACGTCGAACCGGGTGATCCCCACGTCGTGCGTCACGACCTCCACCCGGGAGCTCGCCGTGGCGGTGCGGCCGTCCGGCGAGGTGACGACGATGGTGACGGTGTAGACGCCGTCGGCGGTGTAGCGGTGCCGGACGCCCCCGGTCGTGGCCGGGGCCGTGGTGCCGTCGCCGAAGTCCCACGTGGCGCTGAGCGGCTCCTCGTCCCGGTTGTTCGACTCGACGGTGAAGTGGACGTCGTCGTACACCGACGGTTCCGACGTCGACCTGCCGATGTAGGGCCGCAGCGGCGGTGCCTCGGCCAGGTGCAGGGCGGTGGGCCGGGTGCTCTGCCGCGGGCCGGTGACCCTGAGGTAGTAGGTGGTGCCCGCGGTGGCGCCGAAGGTCGTCGGGTCGTCGTAGGAGTAGGACTTGCAGGTCACCTCGGTCAGCTCGGGCGGTGACGCGCCGGTGTAGACGCTGACGACGACGTCGTCGTGCTCGACCCGCGCGGTGACCGACGTCCGCGCCGACGGCGTGTAGGAGTACCAGACCGACGGCACGGTTTCGGCGTAGACGCAGTCGGACTCGGGTTCGTCGGCCTCGAACGTGGCGGTCGACAGGTCCGGGCGCGCGGTGAACGGCAGCGCGGTGACCGGCTCGGCGGCGGTGAACGCGTCGTTGGCCGCGGCCGGGACCGGGTGCAGGGCGAACGACAGCGCGCCGCCGGTGACGGAGTAGCCCGCGACGAAGAAGTGGTAGGTGGTGCCCGCCGCGGCGCGGAACGTGATCGTGGCGTCGGAGCCGATGTCGCAGGCCTGGTCGGCGGCGCGCAGGTTCCCGCGCTCGCCGGTGTTGGCCGACAGGACGGTGCTGTGGTCGCTGCCCACCGTGGTGGCGCGCAGGTAACCGTCCTCGGTCGCGGTGTGGTGGAACCAGACGCCGCCTTCGACGTCGTAGAACTGGCACCAGGACGGGTCGTCGTCCGCCCCGGTCGCCTCGCTCGTGTCCTGCGTGGTGGTGAACGGCAAGGCCGTGACGGCCGTCGAGTGGTCGAAGTCGTCGTTCGACGGTGGTTCGGCGTGCGCGACCCCGGTCGTCAGCACGGCGAACAGCGCCGTGACGGCGCCGACCGCGGTGATGCGGGCGCGCGCGGACGCGCGCCGTCGCAAGGACAGCATCGTGTGGATCCCCCCTGAACACCCGCCCGCCTGGTGGCGGACGGCCCCTGTGATCCTTATACAGGTGGCCGGGGGCGCAGCGTCACCGACAACCGCCGGAATTGGGCCGTCCGGACCGCCGGGTTGCGTCGTCCGCCGGCGGGGAGCGCGGTCGTGCCGGTCCTCTCGGGGGGTGGATCGAGGGGTGCGGGTCAGATCGTGCGGGTCAGGTGGTGCGGACGGTGCCGCCGTCGATGCGGTGCTCCGCCCCGGTGATGGCCGAGGCCCGGTCCGAGACCAGGAACGCCACCAGGTCGGTGACCTCCTCGGGCCGGGCGGGGCGGCCCAGCGGGATGCCGCCCAGGGAGGCCATGACCCCCTCCAGCGCCTCGGCCTCGGTGACGCCCCGGCCGCGGGCGAGGCGGGCGACCATCGCGTCGGCGGCCGTCGTGCGGATGAAGCCGGGCGCGACGGTGTTGACCCGCACGCCGTGCGGCGCGACCTCGGTGGCCAGGCCCTTGCTGTAGGTGGTCAGCGCCGCCTTGGCCGCGGCGTAGCCGAGCGTCGACTCGGGCAGCGGCATCTCGCGCTGGATGGAGGTCACGTGCACCACCGCGCCGCGCCCGCGGGCCACCATCCCCGGCACCAGGGCGCGGTCCAGGCGCACCGCGCCGAGCAGGTTGAGGACCAGTTCGGCCGCCCAGTGCTCGTCGGTGAGCGCGGCCACACCGCCCGCCGGCGCGGTGGAACCGCCCACGACGTGCACCAGGACGTCGACCTCGCCGACCTCGGCGGCGACCCGCGCCACGCCCTCGGCGGTGGAGGTGTCGGCCTCCACGAACCGCGTGCCCGGCGCGGGCGCCGCCGGCGCGTGCCGGGCGGTGACGGTCACCCGGGCCCCGAGTTCGACCAGCCGGGCGGCGACCGCCGCGCCCGTGCCCTTCGTGCCGCCCGTGACCAGGGGACCGCCGGGATACGGGAGAAACCTGCCAAGTAACCGGGTAGGGCCTGGTAGAGGGCGCTGGAGATCGTTAGAGAGCCCGTGTGGCCTGGGCGCGGCGGATGTTGGTTAGGGTGCACTGGGTTACGACCGTTGACTGGGCCTGGTGTTGAGTGGCTTCGATCGATCGCACCGCCTATCCGCGGTTCAAGCGGGTGGTGTCGGTCAGTGAGCTGACGGAGGCGTTCACGCCGGTCACCGACGAGGTTGAGTGGGCTCGGGGGCGGAGTCAGGGCGAGTCGAACTTCCTGGCGTTGGTGGTGCTGCTGAAGTGCTACCAACGGCTGGGGTACTTCCCGAAGCTGGCCGACGTGCCGGTGGTGGTGATCAATCATGTCCGGACCGCGCTGGGCCTGGCCGACGACGTCGCGGCGACGCACGAGTCGGATCGGACGTTGTGGCGCCACCGCGACTACGTCCGTGACCGGCTGAACGTGGTCTACAAGCCCGCCGAGGCGCGCGATCGCCGAGAAGGCGATCCGCAAGGCGGTCACCACGAAGGACAACCCCGCCGACCTGATCAACGTCGCGTTGGAGGAGCTGGTGCGGGCGCGGCGCGAGCTGCCTGGGTTCACCACGCTGGACAAGATGGTCTCCGCGATCCGCACCGAGACGAACACGCGGCTGTTCGCGTTGGTCGCGACCCGGCTGGACGCGGCGGACCGACGACGGCTCGCGCGGCTGCTGTGGCTGGACCCGACATCGCGGCGCAGCGAGTTCGACCGGCTTAAGACGCCAGCAAAGGCCGCGACGCTGGGGAAGTTCAAGCTGCGCCTGGCCCACCTTCAGGCGCTCGACGAGCTCGGCGCGACCGAGCAGTGGCTCGACGGCATCCCAGCGACGAAGATCGCGCATTTCGCCGGGGAGGCCCGGGTGATGCGGTGGCCGAGCGGGCCGGGCGGCTGTTGCTCAAGACGTTGGCGGCTGCGGGCGGGGTGGAGAGGTTGTCGGCGGCGCATGAGGTGGTGGCGGCGCACCACGGCAACAACTACCTGCCGCTGCTGGAGAAGTTCTACAAGAGCCACCGCTCGGCGTTGTTCACCCTGCTCGACACCCTCGACCTGGAGCCGACCAGCGCCGATCACAGCGTGCTGGACGCTGTCGAGTTCCTGCACGCGATCCGGGGCCGCACCGGCGAGTACGTTCCGCAGGAGGTCACCGTCGGGCGCGGGGAAGACGCGGTGACAGTGGCGATCGACATCGACTTCGTCACCGAGGCGTGGCGCAAGATCCTGGTGGTGAAGGACCGGCCGGGCAAGCTGGTGCGCCGCCACCTGGAGGTGTGCGTGTTCTCCTACCTCTCCTCCGAGCTGCGCTCCGGGCACATCGCGGTGGTCGGAGCCGATTCCTATGCCAACCCGCACGCGCAGCTGATGTCCTGGGACGAGTGTGTCCCGCTGGCTGAGCAGTTCTGTGGCCAGGCCGGGATCCCGTCGGACCCGAAGCAGCTCACGGCGCACTACCGGGCGGCGCTGGGTGACATCGCCGCGGTGGTGGATGCCGGGTTCCCGCACGACACCGACCTATCCTTCGAGGCCGGCCGCCCGGTCCTGCGCCGCCGCAAGGGCGCCGACCGGCGCCCGTCCGCGCTCGCGCTGGAAGACGCGATCCACCAGCGTCTCCCAGAACGCGGCCTGCTCGACATCCTGGCCCGCACCGCACACCTGCTCGGCTGGACCCGGCACTTCGGGCCGGCGTCCGGGTCGGACCCGAAGATCCGCGACGCGATGGCCCGCTACGTCCTGACGGTGTTCGCCAACGGTACGCTGCTCGGCCCGGCGCAGGTGGCGCGACACATGCGCGACCAGGTCAGCGCACATGAGCTGTCGATCGCGGCGAACAAGCACACCACCTCCGCCAAGATCGACGCCGCCTCCACCGACGTGATCAACGAGTACGCGAAGCTCGACCTCACCGGCATGTGGGGCGACGGCCGCGTGGTCGCCGCCGACGGCACGCAGGTGGACACATGGGAGAACAACATCCTCGCCGAGTCCCACATCCGCTACGAGGCCGTCTACATCATCGAAGGGTTGCTGCGCAACGACTCCGACATCCAGCCCGACACCATCCACGCCGACCCCCAGGGCCAGTCGCTGCCTGTTTTCGGGCTGGCGGCGCTGCTCGGGTTTGACCTTCTCCCGCGCATCCGTAACTGGGCGGACCTGAACTTCTACCGGCCCAGCGCGGACACCGGGTTCGAGCACATCGACTCGCTGTTCGGCGAGAACGTGATCGACTGGGGCCTGATCGAGACGCACTGGACGGACCTGCTGCGCACCGCGATCTCGATCAGCGAAGGCAGGTTGTCGTCGGTGACGCTGCTGCGCCGGCTGGGCAACAACTCCCGCGAGAACCGGCTCTACAGGGCGTTCCGTGAGCTGGGGCGGGTGATCCGCACGATCACGCTGCTGCGGTTCCTGGCGGACGCGCAGTTGCGGGAGCAGATCACCGCGATCACCAACAAGGCCGAGGCATTCCACGGGTTCTCCGCGTGGCTGCGCTTCGGCGGTGAGGCGATCGGGCGCAACGACCCGGACTACCAGGAGAAGATCATCAAGCTCAACGAGCTGCTCGCCAACTGCGTGATCTACTCCAACGCCTGCGACATCACCGCCGCGGCGAACGCGCTGGCCTCCGACGGGCACCCGATCGACACCGACGATCTGGCCACGATATCCCCGTACATCACCCACACCATCCGCCGGTTCGGCGACTGGGTGCTGGATCCATCCCCGCCAGACGCGGTGCCGGTCACCACACTCGACCTGGTGCCGGGCGCGTTGTCCCCGGTGGCATCACCCCGGCCGCATCGCCTGCCGCCGCCGCACTGCGCCGGACGCGGCAGCGCATCATCTCGAAGAAGGGTTCCTGATGGCCACTACCCGTTGGGTTCGCGCGGTGGACCCGGCGGTCAGCGGCGCCGCAGTGCCGGGTCGAGCAGCGCGGGCGGGGTGTCATTCTTCTCGTGCGCGGCCAGGTCGGTTCCGGGGGCGACGATCGCGTCGATCGCGTCGAGCACGTCGGCGGAGAGCACGGTGTCAGCGGCGGCGAGTTGCGAGTGCAGGTGGTCCAGTGTGCGGGGACCGATGAGCGCGCTGGTCACGGCCGGATGCGTGGTCACGAATCCGAGCGCGAGCTGGATCATGGTCAGGCCGGCCTCGTCAGCGAGTTTGGCCAGCTGCTCGACGGCATCGAGCTTGGCCCGGTTGGAGGGGATGGCAGTGTCGAAGCGTTGCAGCATGAACGTGGAGCGGCTGGTGGTGATGTCCCGGCCCTCACGGATCGCGCCCGACAGCCAGCCCGAAGCCAACGGGCTCCACACCAGCACACCGAGCCCGTACTGCTCGGTCACGGGCAGCACGTGGGTTTCGATACCGCGCTGCAGGATCGAGTAGCTGGGCTGTTCGGTGACGTAACGGCTCAGGTGATACTCACGGGCGGCCCACTGGGCCTGCACGATGCGGTATGCGGGGAACGTCGAGGAGCCGAAGTAACGGATCTTTCCCGCGCGTTGCAGGTCGGTCAACGCCGACAGGGTCTCCTCGTCGCCGGTGCTCGGGTCCCACCGGTGGATCTGGTAGAGATCAACGTGGTCGACACCGAGGCGGCGCAGGCTGTTGTCCAGCTCGGTGACCAGCCAGCGGCGCGAACTGCCCTGATGGTTGGGCCCGTCGCTCATCGGCAGGCCCGCCTTCGTGGCCAGCACGATGTCCTCGCGGCGGCCTGCGATGGCCTTGCCGACCATCTCTTCCGACTCGCCGCCGCTGTACGCGTCGGCAGTGTCGATGACGTTGATCCCGCCCTCAAGAGCGGCATCGACGATGGCGGTGACCTCGTCCTGGGTGGTGCGCCCGATCTTGCCGAAGTTCATCGCGCCGAGCGCGAGGGAGCTGACCTGCACACCGGTGCGGCCCAAGGTGCGGTACTGCATGAGTCGTGTTCCTCCATTGCGGATAGAGCGTGATGGCAACGCATGACTTGGTTATCGACCCCTGCTCTGGCATCATGAGCAAGCGGAACCATGTCCCGTTTAACGATACGGAACGTTGTCCCGTTTAGCAAACTCGGCAGCGGAGGGAAGGGTGCGGTGAACGACAGCGACCGGGGCACAGGGCATGCAGCCCGGCCCAAACGAGCGGACGCCCGGCGTAACGAGGAAACTCTGCTCGACGCGGCCGCCGCGATCTTCGTCACGTCAGGCGTGGAAGCGCCGGTACGCGACATCGCGGCTAAGGCCGGCGTCGGAACGGGCACGATCTACCGCCATTTCCCGACCCGGGCGGATCTCATCATCGCCGTCTACCGCCACCAGGTCGACGCCTGCGCCGAGGCCGGCCCGGCCCTGCTGGAAACCAGCCCGACACCTCACGTCGCCCTCGGACGGTGGGTCGAACTCTTCGTCGACTTCCTGGTTACCAAGCATGGCCTCGCGGTCGCGTTGCAGACCGACAACGCCGGCTTCGATACGCTGCACGCCTACTTCCTGGACCGCCTCCTGCCGGTGTGCACCCAGCTCCTCGACGCAGCCGCCGCCTCCGGTGAGATCCGCACCGGCCTCAATGCCTACCAACTCATGCGCGGCGTCGGAAACCTCTGCATAGGCGCCGACAGCGACCCCCGCTACGACGCACGCCAACTGGTCGAGCTCCTCGTCGCAGGACTACGCAAACCGCGCTGACCGTGGCACCCGCGAATGACAGGGAAGACCGCCGCGAGGTACCACACCGCCCGCTTCATCCTCGTGCCGTCGCTGCGCGACGAACTCACCGTGCCCGTCCCGGCCGACCGCGGACCGGGCAAGAAGTGGACGCAGGGACCGGAGGTCGCCGCACCGGACCAGCCGGTCATCCTCACTGTGCACGAGATGAAACGGCTCGCCCGCAACGCCGCCGAGCTGATGACCCTCTCCGCCCAACTTCAGGGTGGCGGGGTGCAGCTGGAGCTGCTGACCGGGCTGCTGACCGGGATCCATGACCCGCACGGCATGGGCTCCATGCTCTTCGCCGTGCTCGCCGTCGCCGCCCAACTCGACCGCGACTACATCCGCGAGAAAACCCTCGAAGGCCAGCAAGCCGCCGCCGCACGCGGCAACCACGGCGGCCGCCCCGAAGTGATCGATGAAGACGACGTGCTCTTCGCCCGCGCGCTCCGCGACAAGGGCACCCCGATGCCCGACATCGTCAAGAAGCTGACCATCAAGACCGGCAAGAACGCCGGCCGACACCCCTCAGTCGCCTCGCTCTACCGCGCCCTCGCCGACAACGACGCCTGACCAGGCACTATCCGACCACTTGGCAGGTTTCTCCCGTATCCCGGCGGTCCCCCTGACCAGGGCGTGCCTGGCCGCCAGTTCCACCGCGCTCCCCCTGTGACTGCTAGAGTAGAAGTAAGTAACTTCGACATTAGCACCCACTGGGTGCGGAGGTGACGCGGTGGGGAGCAAGGTGCGCTTGGAGGACCGGGAGTGCCCGCTGTCGACGGCCCTGGGCTACGTCGGCGAGTGGTGGACGCTGCTGATCCTGCACGACGTGTTCGACGGCTACACGCGCTTCGACCAGTTCCAGGAGAACCTGGGCATCTCCACCAGCATGCTCACCGCGCGCCTGCGCGCCCTGGTCGACCACGGCCTGCTGGAGAAGCGGCCCTACCAGCAACGACCCGTGCGCCACGAGTACGTGCTGACCGACCTCGGCCGCTCGCTGCGGCCCGTGCTGGTCGCGCTGGCCGCCTGGGGCAACTCCCGGCTCGCCCCGGAGGAGCGCAGCATGGTCCTCGTCGACGCCGGGACCCGCCGCGAGGTCGAACCGGTGCTGGTCGACGCGGCCACCGGGCGCAGGGTCGACGGCGACGGGTTCGTCTTCGCCGCCGGACCGGCCGCGAGCCGCGCGTTCCGCGACCGCTACGCGTAGGGGTCGGTGATCTCGCGCAGCCGCGCCAGCGCGTCGCGCAGCACCGCCATCCGCCCCCGGCCCAGGTGCGCGGTCCACTCGCGCTCCACCTCGGCCACCGCAGCCAGGCCCACCGGGATCGCCGCCCGACCCCGGCGCGCGACCCGGATCAGCCGGGCCCGCGCGTCGGTCGGGTCCGGGGTGCGCTCCACGTACCCGGCGCGTTCGAGCCGGTCCACCAGGAACCCGGCGGTCTGCTTGGTCACCTGCGCCGCCTCGGCCAGCTCGGTCAGCCGCGACCCGTCGCGGCCGATCAGCCCGAACACCCGCGCCTGCGCGGGCGTCACGTCGTCGAACCCGGCCTCCGCCAACGCGGCGAACACCCGGTTCTCCAGCTCCCGGTGCGGTAAGTACAGCAGGGAGACGAGGTCGTCGTGCACGTCACTCCTCGCGTCGGAGTGATCACCGTAGCGCGCGGGAGCCGCCCGGTCGGGCGGTTCCGCCCCCCTGGCCCCGGGTGGCCTACGGGGTCCCCGGGCGGGTCCCCGGCCGGCCTACGGGCGCCGCGCCAGCCGCACCAGCTTCAGCGCCAGGTGCAGCTCCAGCCGGGCCCGCCCGTCGGACAGGTCGCGGCCGGTCAGCTCGGCGATGCGACCCAACCGGTAGTACAGGCTCGTGCGGTGCAGGTGCAGCGCCGCCGCGGTGGCCCGCGCGTCGCACCCCGAGTCCAGGTACACCTCCAGGGTGCGCGCGAACTCCGGCGACAGCGCGGCCAGCACGTCCTGCGGCGCGTCGCCCAGCAGCAGCCGGTAGGCGCCCAGGTCCGACCAGCGGGCCCGCGCGGGCAGCGCCGGGTCCAGCCGCGCCAGCTCCGCCGCCGCCGACGCCTGCTGGTAGGCCGCCGCCGCGCGGTCCGGCGGGTGCGGGTCGCTCACCCCGACGTGACCGGGCAGCTCCGGCAGCGGGTCCGAGGCGGCCACCGTGCGCACCGCCCTCGGCTCCAGGGCGACCACCACCCGGATCGGGGCTCGGTCGCCCGCCGGGACCTGCGCGGCCAGCGTGGGCAACCGGTCCGCCAGCGCCGGCAGGTCCCCGTCCCCCAGCACCCACAGGTAGCCCACCAGCACCCCGCGGTGGCGCAGCGGGAACCCCACGCGCCGCGCGAACCCCAGCTCCGGGTTCCCCGGCACCACCACCGGGCCCGTCGCGGCGGCGATGCCGTGCCGCTCCTGCCACGCCACCACGTCCGCCGGCACCCGCCGCGCCAGGATCGACCGCACCCGCGCCGGGTCCACGTCGTCGGTCTGCGCGCTGTGCGCCACCACCCGCCCGGTCACGTCGTCCACCGACACGCCGCGCCCCAGCTCGCGGGACAGCTCGTCCAGCAGCTCCTGCATCCGACAACTGTAGGAACAACTCCCGACCCCCGGTGGTCGCCCCGGCCGCCGCGCACGCCCTAGCGTTCCGGGACGTGACGAACAGCAGGATCGCCCCCTGGGCCTCCCCACGGGCGCAGCGCAGGCTCGCCGAGGTCGAAGCCGCCGTCTCCGCCGACCTGAGCGCCGCCGGTGTCGCCCACACCGTCCGCAAGGCCCTCGACGCCCACGCCGCCCAGGTCGACGACGACGGGATCGTGCTCTACGCGGGCACCAACGTGCTCAGCCCCGCCGCCGCCGCGGTCGACGGCGCGACCCTGTCCGGGCGGCCCAGCATGGGCTGGCCGGGCGAGAAGTACCAGGTGGGCCTCGACCACCTCGACACCCTCGAAGTGCTGGCCCCCATGCTCGTCGCGCGGCTGGTGGAGGGCGAGTACGCCGAGGTGCGGTTGCAGAGCGCCACCCTGGCCAACCTCGCCGTCTACACCGCGTTCGCCCGCGCCGGCGACAAGATCGCCGTGCTGCCCGAGTTCGCCGGCGGCCACGCCAGCCACCACGCCCAGGGCGTGCCCGCGATCCGCGGCCTCACCGTCGTCGACCTGCCCTACCTGCCCGACGAGCTGGACATCGACTACGCGAAGCTGCCCGGGTTCCTGCGCGTGCACCGGCCCCGCATCGTGGTGATCGGCGCGAGCCTCATGCTGTTCCCGCACGACGTGGCCGCCGTGCGCGCCGCCGCCGACGAGGTCGGCGCGATCCTCGTCTACGACGCCTCGCACGTGGCCGGCCTGGTCGCCGGCCGGGTGTTCCAGCGGCCCCTGCACGAGGGCGCGCACCTGATGACGTTCTCCACCTACAAGTCCTTCGGCGGCCCCTCCGGCGGCTGCGTCGTCACCCGCGACCCCGACCTGGCCGAACGCGTGTCGAACGTCGCCTACCCCGGCATGCTCGCGAACTACGACGCGGGCCGGCTGGCCGCGCTCGCCGTCACCGCCGCCGAACTGGCCGAGACCGGGCCCGACTACGCCGCCGCCTGCGTCGCCAACGCCCAGGCCCTCGGCGCGGCCCTGTTCGAGCGGGGTTTCGACGTGGCCCGCCACGACGGCGTGTTCACCCGCTCCCACCACCTGGCGGTCGACGCGCTGCCGCTGGGCGGCGGCGACGCGGCGGCCGAGCTGCTCGGCGAGGCCGGCGTCTACCTCTCCGGCATCGGCCTGCCGTGGCAGCGCATCGACGAGGGGCTGCGCGGCCTGCGCGTCGGCACCCAGGAGATCACCCGGCGCGGCTTCACCCCCGCCGACCAGCCCGCGCTGGCCGACCTGCTGCGCCGGGCGCTGATCGACCGCGAGGCGCCCGGGCGGGTGCGCGCCGACGCCGTGGCGCTGCGCCGCACCGTGAACGCCCGCGCCGGGCAGGACCTCATCGGGCAGGACCACATCGGCTGACCTGCCGCCCCACGCCGATCGAGGACGGGAGTTGTCCGCGATCGGCGGTAGCGTGGCCCGGTGATCGAGGAACGCGTGCTGAGCACTCGCGAGCTGAACCGGGCCACGTTGGAACGGCAGTTCCTGCTCGACCGGACCGACCGGTCGGCCGTCGACGTCGTCGCGCACCTGGTGGGCGTGCAGGCGCAGGAGCCGTTCTCCCCCTACTACGGCCTGTGGTCGCGGGTGCGCGGGTTCGTCCCCGACGACCTCGCCTCGCCGCTGCTCGCACGGCGGGTGGTGCGGGCGCCGCTGCACCGGGCCACGATCCACCTGGTTACCGACACCGACCACGGCCGGTTCGAACCGCTGTTCCGGCCGTTCCTGCACCGGCGGCTGGCCTCCTCGGCGTTCGGGGCCGTGCTCGACGGGCTGGATGTCGACGCCCTCACCGCCGAGGCCGCCGCCTCGATGGCCGAACGACCCCGCACCCGGCCCGAGCTGGGCGAACTGCTGGGCGCGAGCCGGCCCGGCCTCGACACCGCCTCCCTCGCGCACGCGGCGACGCTGCTGCTCCCGACCGTGCAGGTGCCGCCGCGCGCCGTGTGGGGCCGCTCCGGGCCGGCGAGCTGGACGACCGCCGCGCACTGGCTGGGCCGCGACGCCCGACCCGAGCCCGAGCCCGCGACCGTCGAGGAGCTGGTGCGCCGCTACCTGGCCGCGTTCGGCCCCGCCTCGGTCAAGGACGTCCAGACGTGGGCGGGCGTCACGCGGCTCAAGCCGGTCATGGCGGCGATGGACCTGCGGGTGTTCGCCGACGAACGCGGGCGCGTGCTGCACGACCTGCCCGACGCCCCGCTGCCCGACCCCGACGTGCCCGCGCCGCCGCGGTTCCTGCCCGAGTTCGACAACCTGCTGCTCGGCCACGACGACCGCACGCGGGTGATCTCCGAGGAGGACTACCGGCGCGGGATCGTCGTCGGCGGCAAGCCGACCCTGCTGGTGGACGGCTTCGTGCACGGCACCTGGCGGCTCACCGCGACCGGCCTGGACGTCGAGCTGTTCCGGCCGCTGACCCGCGCCGGGCGCGACGAGGTGCGCGAGGAGGGGGCGCGGCTGCTGGGGTTCGCGGGGGTGCCGGGCGAGGTCCGCCTGTGAATTTGGACGATCGTCCAGTACGATCGTCCAAATGACGGTCAGGCAACGGCTGCTGCGCGCGGCCCGGGAACTCATCGCCGAGAAGGGCTGGGGCGCGGTCAGCACCCGCGTGCTCGCCGACCGGGCCGGTGTCGGCCCCGGCGTCGTGCACTACCACTTCGACTCCCTCACCGCGGTGCTCGTGGAAGCCTCCGTCGAGGCCCTCGGCGCCGCCGTGACCGACCTGTCCCGGGTCCTCGACGCGGTCGACACCCCGCAGGACGCCCTGTCCGCGCTGCTCACCGCCCTGGACGAGCAAGGACCGCAGGAGCTGTTCACCGAGACCCTGCTCGCCGCGACCCGCGACGACGACCTGCGGCGGGCGGTCGCCGGGGTGCTCGCGGAGTTCCGCGCCGCGCTCGCCGCCTGGCTGGCCGAACGCGGCGTGCCCACCCCCGAGGCGACCGCCGCCGTGCTCGCCGCCGCCGTGGACGGCGTCCTGCTGCACCGCGCGCTGACACCGGACCTCACCCGCGACCTCGTCGTGCCCGTCCTGGGCCGGGTGCTGCGGTGAGGGTCGTCGTCGCCGGGGCGGGCATCGCCGGCCTGGCACTGGCCCACCGCCTCGCCACCGACGGCCACGAGGTCGTCGTCCTCGAACGCGCGCCCTCGCCGCGCACCACCGGCTACCTGATCGACTTCTTCGGCCCCGGCTACGACGCCGCCGAGCGCATGGGCCTGCTGCCCCGCCTGCGCGAACTCGGCTACCGCGTCGCCGAGGCCGCCTACGTCGACGCGCGCGGACGCCGCGTCGCCGGGCTCGGGTTCGACCGGCTCGCGCGGTCCCTGGACGGCCGCCTGATGAGCATCCTGCGCCCCGACCTCGAACGCGCCCTGCGCGAGGACCTCCCCGCGGGTGTGGACCTGCGCTTCGGCGCGGCCGTGGCCGGCGTCGACCGACGCCCGGACGGGGTCGCCGCGACCCTGGCCGACGGCACCCGCGTGGCCGGGGACCTGCTGGTCGGCGCGGACGGCGTGCACTCCTCCGTGCGGCGGCTGGTCTTCGGCGACGGGCACGTCCGCCACCTCGGCTTCCACACCGCCGCCTTCACCTTCGACGACCCCGAGGTGCACGCGCTGGTCGCCGGCCGGTTCTGCGTCACCGACACCACGGGCCGCCAGGTCGGCCTCTACGGGCTGCGCGACGGGCGGGTCGCCGCGTTCACCGTGCACCGCGACCCCTCGCCCCGGCTGCCCGCGGACGCGCGCGCCGCCGTGCGCGAGGTGTACGGGTCACTGGGCTGGGTGGTGCCACGGGTGCTGGAGCGCTGCCCGCCGGAGGTCTACTACGACCAGGTCGCGCAGGTGGAGCTGCCGAGCTGGACGGCGGACCGGGTGGCGCTGCTCGGCGACGCGTGCGGCGCGGTGTCCCTGCTGGCCGGGCAGGGCGCGTCCCTGGGCATGGGCGGGGCGTGGGTGCTGGCCGGGCACGTGGACGACCCCGCCGGCTACGAACGCGAGTGGCGGCCGGTGGTGGCCGACAAGCAGCGCGTGGCCCGCTCGGCGGCCCGCTGGTTCCTACCCGACTCGCCGCTGCGGCTGCGGGCGCGCCGCACGCTGATGAGGCTGTCCGCGCTGCCCGGGATCGACCGCCTCGTGGCCGGCGGCCTGGTCGGCAAACCCGTCCGCCTGCGTCAGCGGGACGCCGCGTCGTAGTCCTCGCGGGCCCGCTCCACGTCGCCCAGGTGCGTCGACGCCCACTCGGCCAGGTGCGCGAACAGCGGGGCCAGGCTGAGCCCCAGCGCGCTGATCTCGTACTCCACCCGCGGCGGCACCTCGGGGTGGTAGGTGCGCACGACCAGCCCGTCGCGTTCGAGCTGGCGCAACCGCTGGGTCAACACCTTCGGCGTCACGGCCGGTATGCGGCGGTGCAGCTCCACGAACCGCTGCCGCCCGTACTCGTGCAGCGCCCACAGGATCGGCGTGGTCCACCGGCTGAACACGATGTCCACCACCGGCGCGATCGGGCACGCCAGGACCGGGTCGGTCGGCCGGGGATCGATCACCTTACTTCCCCTCGGGTAGCCACTATCTCCTAGGTACCTACTATACCGGCGCTGTTAGCGTTCCCCCGCACCGCCTCACCGGACGAGAACGCCTGGTGGGAAGCGGTGCGGGCGACAGCGAGGAGCAGGTTCGTGATCGTGGTGACGGGAGCTACCGGCAACGTGGGCCGGCCGCTGGTGCGGGCACTGGCCGAGGCCGGCGAGCAGGTGACGGCGGTGTCGCGCGGCACCGCGGACGTACCGGCGGGGGCGCGGCACGCGGTGGCCGACCTGACCCGGCCGGAGACGCTGCGGCCGGCCGCGGCGGGCGCCGACGCGCTGTTCCTGCTGGTGTCGGGCGCCGGCGCGCACCTGGACGTCGGGGCGGTCCTCGACGTGGCGAAGGCCGGCGGCGTGGAGCGGGTGGTGCTGCTGTCCTCGCAGGCCGCCGGCACGCGGCCCGACTCGGTGTCGCACGCGCCGCTGCGCGCGGTCGAGGACCTCGTGCGGACGTCGTTCCCGGCGTGGACGGTCCTGCGGCCCGGCGGGTTCGCGTCCAACGCCGCCGCGTGGGCCGGGTCGGTCCGCGCCGGGCGGGAGGTCGCCGCGCCGTTCGGCGACATCGGCCTGCCGGTGGTGGACCCGGCCGACATCGCCGAGGTCGCCGCGGCGGCCCTGCGCGGCGGCCACGACGGCCGCGTCTACGAGCTGACCGGACCGGAGGCCACCACGCCCCGGCAGCGCGCCGCGACCATCGGCGAGGAGCTGGGCGTGCCCGTGCGGTTCGTCGAGCAGACCCGCGAGCAGGCCCGGGAGCTGATGCTGGGGTTCATGCCCGAAGCGGTGGTCGAAGGCACGCTGGCGATCCTCGGCGAGCCCACACCCGCCGAGCGAGGGGTCGGCGGGCACGTGCGGGAGGTACTCGGGCGCGACCCGCGGCCCTTCGCCGACTGGGTGCGCCGCCACCTCGACCTGTTCCGCGGGGACGCGCCCACCCGGTGAACCCGGCGGCCCGCCGTGTGGCGACCGGCGGAGTCGGTCACTCCCGATCCCCACGCCCCTCCTGCCGCTCGTCACGCCCCTCCCGCTCGTCACGCGCGGAAGCCCGGCGCTCGGCCTTGAGGGCGTCCAGCTCGGCCTGCACCCGGTCGAGCTGGCGTTCGGCGCGCTCGGCCCGGACCTGGGTCTGGGCGCGGGCCTGCTCCAGCGCGTCGAGCCGTTCCCGCGCGGCCCGGTCGGCCTGGTCGAGCCGCACGCGGTGGTCGTGGCGCTCGTCGGCGAGTTCCGCCCGGGCCCGGTCCAGCTCGGCGCGGGCGTCCAGGGCGATCTGCTCGGCGCGTTCGGCGCGCACCCGTGCCTCGCCGGCGTCCGCGCGGGCCTGCGCCGCGGCGGCCTCGGCCGTGCCCACCCGGCCGCGGGCCTCCTCGACGGCGCGGTCGGCGCGTTCCCGTGCCTGGTCCACCTGGGCGCGGGCGTCGGCCTGGGCCTGCTCGACGAGGACCCGGGTGTCGCGCCGGACCTGCTCGACCTCCTTCACCGCCTGCCGCCGGGCCTGCTCGGCGTGCGCGACCGCGTCGGCCCGCGCCTGTTCCACCTGGGCCTGGGCGTCGCGGCGGACCTCCTCCACGGTGGCGGCGGCCTCGGTGCGGGCGGCGACGACCTCGCGTTCGGCGCGTTCGACGGCGGCCGTGGCCTCGGCGCGGGCCGCGTCGCGCTGCTCGTGGGCGGCCTCGGCGTCGTTCTCGGCCTGCTCGGCGGCGCGCACGGCGTCCTCGGTGGTCGCCTCGGCGGCCTGACGTGCCCGTTCGGCGTCACGCCGCCGCCGTTCCGCCGCGGCGACGGCCGCCTCGGCCTCGGCGACCCGCCGTGCGGCCTCCGCCTCGACGGCCTGCACCTGGCTCTCGGCCACGCTGGGGTCGGCGATGGCCGACAATTCCGCGACCGCCCCGGACAACGTGGTCGACATCTGCTCGGCCAGCCCCCGGAACCGTTCCAGGAGTTCTTCGGCCCTGATCTTGCCCGCGGTCATCCCCTGCGGGCCTTTCGTCACGGTGACGACCTCCTGCCCGGCCTCCTCGGCCTGCGCCACCCGCTGCCGCTCCCGCCACGCCCGCCACCGGGTGTGTTCCGGCAGGTCGCAGTACTCGGAGGGCCGTCCCGGGCCGCCGGTGCGCAGGACGGGACGCGTGCAGCCGGGGTAGTTGCAGGTCAGCGCGTGGACTTCGGACATCGTCACGGCGATATCGTAGCAGAATAACGTCGTATCAAACGTTATTGGATGCAACGCAACGATATAGACGTCCGTTGAGCTGGCTTCCGATAAGTGAACCTTATCGGAAGCCAGCTCAGCGGCCGTTCCGTGCGCCGCCCACACCGCCCGCGACCGTCGGATGTCTGATGTCAGCGAGGCCCGGTCGAGGGGACGCTGGCGTCAAGGGGGTTGGTGACGCCCACCGCTTGGAGTGCGCGCGGTTCCCGCCCGGCCGGCGGCACCATCGCCGCCTGCTGATCAGACAGGCGGTTCCCACAACCGTTCGACGTGTTCGGCGGCGGTCCGCGGGGCGACGTCGGGGTGTTCGCGGCGGATCACGCCGAGCAGGCGGTCGCGGATCCGGCGGCGTTCCTTCCCCCTGCTGAGCCTGACCTGCTCGGGTACCAGACCCAGGGCGTCCATCGCGGCCCGGACGGCCTCGGCCACGCGGATGCCGTCCCGGTCGATGAGCAGGCCTGCCGACCGGGCCAGCGATTCCGGAGGCGTCACCGGGTCGCTGACGGTCCGCTCGATCAGTGCGGCCGCATCCTCCGGGCGGATCCGGCCGCTGGTCACCAGCCGCAGCACGTCGCGCGCGGCGGATGCGGTGAGGGCCAGGTCGGCCGTGGCCACATCGAGCGCGTCGGCCGCTCGGCGGACGTGGGTGAGGTAGAAGTCGGCGGCCCGGGTGAGGCCGAGTTCCGGGCCACGGTCGACCAGGTCGAGCACGGCCGTGGTCAGGCCCAGCCGGGTGAGGCCCAGGGCCATGGTGTCCGGCGCGCCGGCCTGAACCAGTGCGTCGACGTTCTCCCGGTCGGCCGTGGTGATCGGCCGGTGCGGGCCGTGCCGCCGCGCTGCGGCCCGGTCGAACCAGTCCGCCAGCGCGCCCAGCCGGGACTCCTCGGCCAGCGACACGCCCGCGTCACAGCCGAAGACGTGCGCACCGCCCCGTTCAGCGTGCCGGAACTCGGCCCCGTCCACCCCCGGCGTCAGGTACACGACCCACCGGCTGCGGGCGCGCAGTTCGCGCACCTGTCGCACGGCGCGCACCGTGCCGATCGAGTCGAGCGGG
>NZ_JBPKJK010000069.1:0-45256 GCF_051756985.1 Saccharothrix sabaoui | reverse complement strand
GTTACACCCCGCCCAACGCGGAGACAAATCGGGGGTGCGGAGCCCTGTCTTCGCAGGTAGTACCCCGTGCCCAGGTCCTCAAACCCGGCCACCTGTGACCGGAGCCACTCACACCAGTTTCCCGTGCGGCGCGGAAGGCAGCTGGACGGCCACCGACAGCCCTCCCCCGGGCACAGCCGAGGCGTGCACGCGACCCTCGTGAGCTGCGACGGCGGCCCGGACGATGGACAGCCCCAGGCCGGTCCCGGTGCGGGCGGTCCGGTCGGTGCCTCCCCGGCGGAACGGCTCGAACAGCTCCTCCACCCGGTTCGGGGCGATGAGCTGCCCCGAGGAGGACACGCGCAGCAGGGTCCAGTCGGGTCCGCCCTCGGTGCGCACCTCGATCCACCCGCCGGGCACGTTGTGGCGGACGGCGTTCTCCAGCAGGTTCCCGGCGATCCGTTCCAGCAGCGCCGGGTCGCCGACTGCCGGGGCGGGCGCGGACAGGAACGAGGCGCGCACCTGCCGGTCCTCCGCCTCCGTACGCACGGCCTTCCACGCGGACTCGACGACGGCGTTCAGGTCGACGGGTTCCCGCACCGCGAGGCCGAGGCCGTCGGTGCGGGCGAGCAGGAGCAGCGCGCTGACCAACTGCTCGGCGCGTTCGGTGGCGGCGCGCACGACGCCCGCCATGCGGCGCAGCTCGTCGGTGTCGGCGTCCGGGTCGGCGAGCGTCACGTCCAGCTCGGTGCGGATGACCGAGAGGGGGGTGCGCAGTTCGTGGGAGGCGTTGGCGACGAACCGGCGCTGCGACTCGAACGCGGCCTGGAGGCGGTCGAGCATCTCGTCGAACGTGTCGGCCAGTTCGGCGACCTCGTCACGCGGCCCGGCGAGCCGGAGCCTCTCCCCCAGCGACTCGGCGGACAGCCGCCGGGCGGCGTCGGTGACGTCGTGCACGGGTTGCAGGACTCGGCCGGTGATGGTCCAGGCGAGCAGGGCCGCCGCGGCGACGACGCAGAGGAACGCGATGGAGCCGGAACTCAGCACGTCGTCGCGGGCCTGCCGGCCGAGGACGTCCATGAGCACGCCGGCGTCGACCTCGCGCCCGTCGACGAACACGGTGCTGCCGTCGGCGAAGCGCGGTGAGGAGGCGATGACGCGTCCGACGAGGAGCCAGCCGAGCAGCAGGAGCAGGCCGCTGACGAACGCGACCAGGCCGGTCGCGAGCAACGTGATCCGCGTCCGCAGTCCTGGTCCGCGCCGGCGGGCCAGTTCGGAGTTCAGCGCGGGCCTTCTTCGGGGGTGCCCGCCGTGGGCACGCGGTAGCCGGAGCCGACCACGGTGTCGATGATGCCGGGTTCGCCGAGCTTCTTGCGCAGCGTCATGACGGTGACCCGGACGGTCGTGGTGAACGGGTCGGCGTTCTCGTCCCACACGCGTTCGAGGAGTTCCTCGCTGGAGACGACGGAGCCCTTGGCGGCGAGCAGGACCTCCAGGACGCCGAACTCCTTGCGGGTCAGCTCGACGGGGTGGCCGGCGCGGCGCACGGTGCGGCGGGCGGGGTCGAGTTCGACGTCCTGCGCGGTGAGCAGCGGCGGCGTGGCGGGGGTGGCGCGGCGGGCCAGCGCGCGGACGCGGGCGACGAGCTCGGGGAACGCGAAGGGCTTGGCGAGGTAGTCGTCGGCGCCGAGGGACAGGCCGGCGACGCGGTCGTCCACGCCGGCGCTGGCGGTGAGCATCATGACCCTGGTGAGGGCGCCGGAGCTGAGGATCTCCTTGCACAGCTCGTCGCCGGACATGCCGGGCAGGTCGCGGTCGAGCACGACCACGTCGTACCGGGTGACGGTCGACTTCTCGTGGCCGGTCTCGCCGTCGTAGGCGACGTCGACCGCCATGCCCTCTCGCCGCAGGCCCCGGGCGATCGCGTCGGCCAGCGGCACCTCGTCCTCGACAACCAGGATTCGCACCCCTCAACGGTGCCACAACTGCCTGAGAAGCTGCTTAGCGCGAGCCGGCGGCGGACCGCCAGGCGGTGGACAGCCGATCGGCTGTCGGTCCTCGGCAGGTTGTCGATCACCGGCCGGTCCGTGGACGACGCGCTGACGCAGGGGTGCCCCCGCTCGGGGATCCCCTCGCGCACAGCCAACCACAGGGGACCGACAATTCGCGGCCGCACGGGGTGCGCCTGTGGACAACTGTGGCGAATGGGCGCTCAGGAATGCGCGGGCGGGTCCTCCGATTCGCTGTGGGCGGAATTCACCATTGCCGTTCCGGCGCGCACCAGGAGGGTGCCGACGAACGTGGTGCACCAGGTGCGCACACCTGGTGGGCGGCGTTGGGTGGGCACCTCGGGCTGCGCCACCGGCGGCGCGGTGGCGGGCGGTGGGTCGCGCCGGGTGGCGACCAGGTCGTGCCAGCGGCGTTCCCACTCGGCGACCGGGCCGCCGCAGGCCCGCACGTAGGCCGTGGTCACGGCCAGGCTGGGCAGCCTGCGGCCACCGGCGGCGTCGCACAGGGCGGCGGCCGAGAAGTGGACCCGCCTGCCGAGTTCCCGGTAGGGCGGGCCGCCGGCCTCGGCGCGCAGGCGCCTGAGGTCGGCGGCGAACCGCAGCAATTCGTCGTCACCCGCGTCGAGCGGGCGTTCTTCGCGTGGCATCTCCACACCTCCTTTGTCGTCCAGTGTTCAGGCGTTGTCGTTCGCGGTCGAGGAATACACCGTGAACAACCTGATCGGGGTACAACTGGATTCCGAGGAGGGGATTTCGATGAACGGGATTGCGCGTGTGCTCGTGTCGGTGGTTTCGGTGTTGACGGGTGTGGCGGGGTGGCGCCACGTCGGACGGGGGCGTGACCGGCCGACCGGGTCCGAGCACGGCGGCGCGCCGCCGCGGCACGACCGTGCGCCTCGCGTTCCCTTCCCGTCGCGCGCAGCGACCCCGGTCGCGGGGCGGCGGGCGGGAGCGCGGGGCTCCCGGGACCCGGCGCCCCGGTGGTCGACCGGGGTCGCGGCGGAGGCGGGGTGCGCGTCTCCCGTGCGGGCGGCGCTCACCGGTGCCGCCGGTAGCGGCGGCGGGAAGGTGGTCGGGCTACTTCTCGACGGTCGCGCCCACCTCGGCGGGCTCGGCGGCGACGACCCACTCGGTGATCCGGCGGGCGACGTCCTGCGCGGTGAGGCCGAGGTCGGCGAGCACCTCGCCGCGCTCGCCGTGCTCCTGGAACTCCTGGGGGATGGCCAGGTCGCGCAGCGGCACGTCCACGTCGGCGTCGCGCAGCGCGGCGGCCAGCGCCCAGCCGAAGCCGCCGTGCCGGCCGCCGTCCTCGACGGTCACCACGAGGCGGTGCCGCGCGGCCATCCCGACGAGGTCGGTCGGCACGGGGAACACCCAGCGCGGGTCGACGACGGTGACGCCGATGCCCTGGTCGGCGAGCCGCTGCGCGGCGGCCAGGCCGAGTTCGCCGAACGCGCCGACGGTGACCAGCAGCACGTCCTCGCCGGAGCGGTGCAGGACGTCGACGGTGCCGACGCGCTCGACGGCGGGCAGGTCGGGGCCGACGGACGCCTTCGGGTAGCGGATGACGGACGGCGCGTCGGCGATCCGCACGGCCTCCCGCAGCTCCTCGCGCAGCGAGGCGGCGTCGCGGGGCGCGGCGACGTGGATGCCGGGGATCAGGCCGCAGATCGACAGGTCCCACATGCCGTGGTGGGAGGCGCCGTCGGGGCCGGTGACGCCGGCGCGGTCGAGCACGACGGTGACGCCCTGCTTGTGCATGGCGACGTCCATGAGGAGCTGGTCGAACGCCCGGTTGAGGAACGTCGCGTAGATCGCGACGACCGGGTGCAGGCCGCCCATGGCGAGGCCGGCGGCGGAGGTCATGGCGTGCTGCTCGGCGATGCCGACGTCGAAGCACCGGTCGGGGTGGAGGCCCGCGAACTTGTCCAGGCCCGTCGGGCCGCGCATGGCCGCGGTGATGGCGACCAGGTCGGGCCGCTCCCCGCCGAGGGTGGCGAGTTCGTCGGCGAACACGTGGGTCCACGTGCGCTTGGACGGGCCGACGTTCTCGCCGGTGATGGGGTCGATGACGCCGGTGGCGTGCATCTGGTCGGCCTCGTGGTTCTCGGCGGGCGCGAAGCCGTTGCCCTTGCGGGTGACGGTGTGCACGATGACCGGTCCGCCGAAGGACTTGGCGCGGCGCAGCGCGGACTCCAGCGCGGCGTGGTCGTGCCCGTCGACGGGGCCGATGTACTTGAGGCCGAGGTCCTCGAACAGGGCCTGCGGGCTGATCGCGTCCTTGATACCGCGCTTGGCGGCGTGCAGGGCGGCGTAGAGGGCCTGGCCGAAGATGGGGGCGGACTGGATGGCGGTCTTGCCGCGTTCCAGGGCGCGCTCGTAGCCGGGCTGGAGGCGCAGCGACGACAGGTGGTCGGCGAGGCCGCCGATGGTGGGCGAATAGGAGCGGCCGTTGTCGTTGACGACGATCACGACGGGCCGGTCCGCGCCGGCGGCGATGTTGTTCAGCGCCTCCCAGCACATGCCGCCGGTCAGGGCGCCGTCGCCGACGACCGCGACGACGTGCCGCCGCTGCCCGGTGATCTGGAACGCCTTGGCCAGGCCGTCTGCGTAGGACAGGGCGGTCGAGGCGTGGCTGTTCTCCTCGACGTCGTGCTCGCTCTCCGACCGCGACGGGTAGCCGGACAGGCCGCCCTTCTGGCGCAGCGCGTCGAACCGGTCGGCGCGGCCGGTGAGGATCTTGTGCACGTAGCTCTGGTGACCGGTGTCGAACACGACCGGGTCGTGCGGCGAGTCGAAGACCCGGTGCACGGCCATGGTCAGCTCGACGACCCCCAGGTTGGGGCCGAGGTGCCCGCCGGTCCGGGAGACCTTCTCGACCAGGAAGCGCCGGATCTCGTCGGCGAGCCGCACCAGCTCGTCGTGATCCAGGCGCTTCAGGTCCGCCGGTCCGTGCACGGATTCCAGCAGCGTCACTCGTGCCACCTCGCCCTAGTGGTTCGACCCTTTTCGTCTGGTCAGTCTACGGACCACTGGCTGAGACGCCCGTCAGCGAGCGGGCCGCAGGAGGGCGACGCATTCGACGTGGTGCGTCATCGGGAACGCGTCGAACGCCCTGAGCTGCGCCAACTCGTAGCCGTGCTGGGCGAAGGCGGCGATGTCGCGGGCCAGGGCGGCCGGGTCGCACGCGACGTAGACCACACGGGCCGGCCGGCTGCGGGCGATGGCGGTGACGACGACCTTGCCCGCGCCCTTGCGGGGCGGGTCGAGGACGACGACGTCCGGGGGCGCGTCGGTGAACTCCGGCGACTCCAGGACGGCCTCGGTGCGGCCCGGGTACCAGCTGACCTGTGGTTTGTCGGACAGGTTGAGCCTGCCGTCCTCGACCGCGCGGACCGAGGACTCCACGACGCACACCGAGCCGGTCTCGCCGACCTGCTCGGCGAGCACGGCGGCGAACAGGCCGACGCCGCCGTAGAGGTCCCAGGCGCGTTCGCCGGGCTGGCAGTCCGCCCAGTCTGCGACGACCTGCGCGAACGTGTCGGCGGCGGCGGGGTGGACCTGCCAGAAGCCGTCGGCGCGCAGGTTCCAGGCGCGGCCCGCGGCGAGTTCGGTGGCGGTGCCGCTGCCCTCGCGGAGCCGGGACGGGCCGGGCACGGGGCGGCCTCGGCGCACGACCGGCGGGCCGATCTCGGTCAGGTGCACCTTGCCGCCCGCGTCGCGGGTGACGACCAGCTCGGACTTCGGCGGCCACGTGCGGTCGACGACGCCGTCGAGGGCTCCGGGAGCGGCGATGACGCAGTGGTCGACGGCCACGACGTCGTGGCTGCGGTGCTTGCGGAACCCGGCTCGGCCGTCGGGGCCCACGGCCATCCGCATCCGGGTGCGCCAGTCCTCGGGGCCGCCGGGCAGGTCCTCGACGATGACCTCCCAGTCGAGCCGGGCCAGCCGGTGCAGCTGCTCGCTGACCACGGCGGCCTTCAGCTCGCGCTGGTACTGCCACGACGCGTGCTGCCAGTCGCACCCGCCGCACAGGCCGGGCCCGCTGAACGGGCACGGGGGTTCGACGCGGTCGGCCGAGGGTTCCAGCACCTCGACGGCGTCGCCGCGGCAGAACGAGCCGCCGGTGTCCTCGGTGACGCGCACCACCACCCGTTCGCCGGGCAGGGCGTGCCGGACGAACACGACGCGCCCCTCGTGCCGGGCGACGCAGTGGCCGCCGTGGGCGACCGCGCCGACCTCGACCTCGATGAGGCGCTGCTTCCAGGTCGCCGTCACTTGCCCTTCCGATCTTCTCGTGCGCGCTTGTCCAGACCGCGCCGGATGGCTCCCGGCGCGACCACGTCGTCGTTGTCGGTCACCTTCGAGGAGGAGGCGAGCTGCCACGGCACGCTCGTCACCATCACGCCCGGTTGGAACAGCAACCTGCTCTTGAGCCGCAGGGCGCTCTGGTTGTGCAGGAACTGCTCCCACCAGTGGCCGACCACGTACTCGGGGATGAACACGGTGACCACGTCGCGCGGGTTGGTGGTGCGCACGCGCTTCACGTAGTCGAGGACTGGTCTGGTGATCTCCCGGTAGGGCGATTCGATCACCTTGAGCGGCACCTTGAAGTTCTCCTTCTCCCATTCCCGCACGAGACGTCGGGTGTCCGCGTCGTCCACGTTCACCGTCACGGCCTCAAGGATGTCCGGCCGGGTCGCCTTGGCGTACGCCAGGGCCCTCAGGGTGGGCATGTGGAGCTTGGAGACCAGCACCATGGCGTGGTTGCGGGCGGGCAGGAGCTTCTGCCGCTCCTGCTGGCGCAGCTCTTCGGCGACCCGGTCGTAGTGCCGGCGGATCGCGGTCATCAGGGCGTAGATGGCGCCCATGGCGGCGATGGCGATCCACGCGCCCTTGGTGAACTTGGTGATCAGCACGACGACCAGCACCGAGGCGGTCATGGCCAGGCCGAAGGTGTTGATCAGCTGGGAGCGGCGCATGCGGCGGCGCGCCTCGGTGTCGGTCTCGGAGGCGAGCATCCGGTTCCAGTGCCGGATCATGCCCGCCTGGCTGAGGGTGAACGACACGAACACGCCCACGATGTAGAGCTGGAGGAGCTTGGTGACCTCGGCGTCGAACGCGATGACCAGGATGATCGCGCCGCCCGCGAGGAACACGATGCCGTTGCTGAACGCGAGCCGGTCGCCGCGGGTGTGCAGCTGACGGGGCAGGTAGCGGTCCTGGGCGAGGATCGAACCGAGGACGGGGAAGCCGTTGAACGCGGTGTTGGCGGCGAGCACGAGGATGAGGGCGGTGACGACGGTGATGAAGAAGAAGCCGGGCGGGAAGCCGTCGAACACGGCGCCCGCGATCTGGGCGACCATCGTCTTCTGCTCGTAGCCGGGGGGCGCGTTGACCAGCTGGTGGGCCGGGTCCTCGGCCATCTTCACCCTGGTGAGCTGGGCCAGCACGATCAGGCCGATCAGCATCACGACGGCGATGAGGCCCATCATCAGCAGCGTGGTCGCCGCGTTGCGCGACTTCGGCTTGCGGAACGCGGGCACGCCGTTGCTGATGGCCTCCACGCCGGTCAGGGCGGCGCAGCCGGAGGAGAACGCCCGGAGCACGAGGAACAGGAACGCGAGGCCGACGAGGTGGTCGTCCTCGGCGCGCAGTTCCAGGCCGGCGCTCTCGGCGCGCATCTCGTCGCCCAGGACGAGGCCGCGGTACAGGCCGTAGCCGATCATGAGGACGACGCCGACCATGAACGCGTAGGTCGGGATGGCGAAGGCGCTGCCCGACTCGCGGATGCCGCGCAGGTTGACGGCGGTGAGCAGGATGATCGCGGCGACCGCGAACTCGGCCTTGTGGGTGGCGACGAACGGGATAGCCGACCCGATGTTGGCCGCGGCCGAGGAGATGGAGACCGCGACGGTGAGGATGTAGTCGACCAGCAGGGCACTGGCGACGGTGAGACCGGCCCGGCGGCCCAGGTTGACGGTGGCGACCTCGTAGTCGCCTCCGCCGGAGGGGTAGGCGTGCACGTTCTGCCGGTAGCTCGCGACGACCGTGAGCATCACGACCACGACGACCACGCCGACCCAGGGGGCCAGGGCGTAGGCCGAGAGTCCGGCCACGGACAGCACCAGGAAGATCTCTTCGGGTGCGTACGCGACACTGGACATCGCGTCCGAGGCGAAGACCGGCAAGGCGATGCGCTTGGGCAGCAGGGTGTGGGCCAACCGGTCGCTGCGGAACGGCCTGCCGACCACGAGGCGCTTGGCCGCGGTTGCGAGCTTGGACACGGGTCGAAAGCGTAAGGGGTCAGGTCCCCTGGTCGGAGTAATCGTGGGTAGGTTCTCCGTAGGCGTCGTTCAGGAGGCATTCGTGCACGTGGTGATCATGGGGTGCGGCCGGGTGGGATCGTCCCTGGCCAAGGCCCTGGAGCGCCTGGACCACCAGGTCGCGGTGATCGACAAGGACGCCCAGTCCTTCCGCAGGCTCGGGTCCGACTTCCACGGGCAGCAGGTCGTCGGCAACGGCTTCGACCAGCGCGTTCTCATCGAGGCGGGCATCGAGCGGGCGGGTGCGTTCGCGGCGGTGTCCAGCGGCGACAACTCGAACATCATCTCGGCGCGGGTGGCGCGCGAGACGTTCGGCGTGGAGGCGGTGGTCGCCCGCATCTACGACGAGAAGCGCGCCGCCGTGTACGAGCGGCTGGGCATCCCGACCGTGGCGACCGTGCCGTGGTCGACCGACCGGTTCCTGCGGATGCTGCTGCCCGAGGGCAGCGCGACGGCGTGGCGCGACCCGTCGGGGTCGGTGGCCGTGCTGCCGCTGGAGCTGCACGAGGACTGGGTGGGCCGCACCGTCCGCGACCTCCAGGAGGTCACCGGCTGCCGGGTCGCGTTCATCATGCGGTTCGGGACGGGTGTGCTGCCCGACTCGAAGACCGTGCTCCAGGCCGACGACC
Organism: Saccharothrix sabaoui; assembly: GCF_051756985.1. Lineage (NCBI taxonomy): Bacteria > Bacillati > Actinomycetota > Actinomycetes > Pseudonocardiales > Pseudonocardiaceae > Saccharothrix > Saccharothrix sabaoui. The sequence goes on along the minus strand of NZ_JBPKJK010000069.1, from coordinate 36,313 downwards.
AGGTGTACGTGGCTGCCCTGTCCGGCACCGTGACCGATGTGGCCGCCGCCGCGGCTCACGCACCCGAGGAGAGCTGAGTGCGCATCGCTATCGCTGGGGCCGGCGCGGTGGGCCGGTCCATCGCGGCCGAGTTGGTGGCCGACGGGCACCAGGTGATGCTGATCGAGCGCGACCGCACCCAGTTCGAGCCGCACACCGTGGAGCAGGCCGAGTGGGTGCAGGCGGACGCGTGCGAGCTGTCCTCGCTGGAGGACGCGGGCATGCAGCTGTGCGACGTGGTGATCGCCGCCACCGGTGACGACAAGGTCAACCTGGTGGTGTCGCTGCTGGCGAAGACGGAGTTCGCGGTGCGGCGCGTCGTGGCCCGGGTGAACGACCCGGCCAACGAGTGGCTGTTCACCGAGTCGTGGGGCGTGGACGTGGCCGTGTCGACGCCGCGCATCCTGTCCGCGCTGGTCGAGGAGGCCGTGACGGTCGGCGACGTGGTGCGGCTGATGACGCTGCGCCAGGGTCAGGCGAACCTGGTGGAGATCACCCTGCCCGGGGACACGCCGCTGGCCGGTTCGCCGGTGAACTCGCTGGCCCTGCCCCGGGACGCGGCGCTGGTCACGATCCTGCGCGGCGGGCGGGTGATCGTGCCGACACCGGACGACACCCTGGAGGGCGGCGACGAGCTGCTGTTCGTGGCGGCGGCGGACGTGGAGCGCGAGATCCGGTCGTCGTTGGGGTACTGACCCCCGGTCGGGGAACGGCGGCGGGGTTGTCCACAGGGCGGCTCAACGCGCTCGGAATCGTCGGTGCCGGCTGGAAGGATAAAAGCAGGGGTCCCCTTGGCGGGGACCCCTGCGAAGCGTTGCCGGCGCGGTGGCGCGGCTACCGCTCGTCGGCCCTGGCGGGTTCGGGGCGCTGGTCGGTCGAGGCGTCGAGCACCTGGTCGTAGATGTTCGGCCCGGCCTGGGCGCGGTTCGGCTCGGCCTGGGCGCCGGCGGCACGGGGTCCGGTGACCTGGTTGCCGGTGACCTGGTTGCCGGTGGCCTGGTTGCCGGCGGTGTTGTTGCCGGCGGTGTTGTTGCCGGCGGTGTTGTTGCCGGCGGCCTGGGCGCGCAGGCGTTCCTCCGCCTCCCGGTTCTCCTCCTCCTCGGTGGCGAGGGCCGCCTTGAGGCGCTTGTCGGAGCGGCGCACCGCCCAGACGGTCGCGACCAGGGCCACCGCCATCAGCGGGTAGCCCATGGCGAGCCTGGCGACGGCCAGCCAGCCGACCGACGCCTCGTCGTACAGCCACCGCTGCACCACGAACCTGGCGCAGAACACGAGGGCCCACACGAGCGTCGCGATGTCGTAGTCGCGCACGCTGGCCTTGTCCTGCCGCCACGCGGTGCCCTGGCCGTTGAGGAACGACCACACCACGCCCGCGAGGGGCCAGCGGACCAGGATCGACAGGATGAACGCGCCGCCGTAGACGAGGCTCTGCCAGATGCCGAACAGGAAGAAGCCCTTGGCGTCGCCCGTGCGGTAGGCGATGAACGCGGCGATGCCGACGCCGAAGACCGCCGACACGGCCGGTTGCACCGAGCCCTTGCGCAGGGCGAGCGCGATGCCGATCAGCACGGCCGCGCCCAGCGCGGACCAGATCGCCGGCATGAGCCCTGCCAGGGCGTTGACCAGCACGAACACCACGACGGGCAGGGAGGACAGGGCGAGGCCGGTGACGCCGCCCATCTGCTCCAGCATCGTGGGCTGCTTCTCGGTCTCGTTCGCCGGGGTCATGAAGCGTTCTGCAGCTCGTAGTAGGGGTTGTAGAGCACCTTGCGTCCGTCCCGGACCGCGATGCGGCCCCTGGCCTTGATGGTGCGACCCGGCTCGATGCCGGCGATGCGGCGACGGCCCAGCCACACGAGCGTCACGCCCTCGGTGCCGTCGTACAGCTCCGCCTCCAGCGTGGCGGCGGCGTCGCGGGGGCACAACTCGACGCTGCGCAGCCGCCCCAGCACCGTCACCTCCTCACCGGATTTGCAGTCGCACGCCCGTACGGCCCCGATGGCCACGGCTTTTCGCGACAGGTCGTCGGCGTCCAACTCGCTGACGTCGGTGGTCAGCCGACGCACGAGGCGGCGCCAGTAGCCGCCCCCAGTACCAGTCATCCCCGACTCCTGGGAGTGCGTGGGGCCTCGTCGACGAAGCCCGTCCACAAACCAGCGTAACCGGGTACACCCGACCGGGTATCCGACTGGGGGAGGATGTGACGCCATGGGTTCGTCACTCGCCGTTCTCCTGCCCGGCACCGCCTCCGACGAGGTGTTCGTCGCCTCGGTGTTCGCCCGCCCCCTGGCCGAGGCCGGGTTCTCGCTGGTGGCACCCCCGTCGAGGGGGGTCGCGGAGCACGTCGGGGCGCTGGACGCGGCGTGGTCCGGTACGCCGTTGGTGGTCGGCGGGGTCTCGCTGGGCGCGCACGTGGCGGCGGCGTGGGCGGTGCGGCACCCCGAGCGGTGCGCGGGGGTGCTGGTGGCGCTGCCCGCGTGGAACGGGCCCGCCGGGGACGCCCCGGCGGCGCTGGCGGCCTCGGCGAGCGCGGCGGCCGTCGAGGCGGTGGGCCTGGACGGGGCGCTGACCGGCGTGGACGGGTGGTTGGGCGACGAGCTGCGGCGGGCGTGGCCGCGGTACGGGCGGCGGTTGCCCGGCGTGCTGCGGGAGGCCGCCGGGTCGGCCGCGCCGACGGTGGCCGAGCTGGGGCGGCTGGACGTACCGGTGGGGATCGCCGCGTGCACCGACGACCCCGTTCACCCGGTCGAGATCGCTCGTACGTGGGTGGGTGCGCTGCCTCGGGGCGTTCTGCGCACGACGACGTTGGCCGAGCTCGGCGCGGACCGGGAGGTCCTGGGCCGCGCCGCGCTCGACGCGCTCCGCGCGGCGGCGGAACGCTGACCTGCTCACGGGGCCGGTCAGCTAGCGACCGACCGGGTGGTGGCCGACCAGGTGCGGCCGACCGGGTCAGCCGGGCTGCTGCTGTTGCTGGATGTGGCGGGCGATGGCCTCGGGCAGCTCGATCGGCAGCGGCGTGCGCACCGGCATCGGCTGCGCGCCCCGCACCACGACCGTGTCGCGGACCAGCTCGTAGAGGGCCTCGGCGGCCCGCACGGCCTGCTCCTCGGTCGGCGCGGCCGCGATGCCCCGCAGCATCCAGCGCGGCCCGTCCACGCCCACGACGCGCAGGTGCACCTCGTTGTTGCGGGCGGAGATCTCCTCGCCCCACTCGCCGTTCTCGCGCAGGATGCGGAAGCCGTCCGACTTGAACTGGCCGATCATCTCGCCGCTGACCTCCGGCCACAGCCGGTCGGTCTTCGGCGCGGCGAACGCGCTGACGGTGAGCTGGCCGACGGTGGTCAGGAGGTGCACGGCGCGCACCGCGCCCGCCGGGTCCATCTCCACCTGGAGCTGGGCGCCCTCGGGCACCGGGAGCCGGATCGAGCCGAGGTCGAGGCGGTTGAGCCCGTCGTTGGGGGCCTGCGACTCGTCGAACGGGCCGTCGCCACCCTCCTCCAGGCCGTCGAGCTCGGCCTCGGTGTGCGCCGTCCCCCGGTTCGCGGAGTGCCTACCGCGCTTGCGGCGCCGTCCGAACATCGCCTTCACCCCTCCGTCCGGGCGAGCACGTCGTGCCCGCCAGTAGAGCCGTAGCCGCCGGCACCGCGTTCGGACCCGGGCAGCTCGTCGACCTCGCGGAACACGGCGTGCTCCACCTTCTGCACCACCAGCTGGGCGATCCGGTCGCCGCGCGTGAGCTTCACCGGCTCCCGCGGGTCGTGGTTGACCAGGCAGACCTTGATCTCCCCCCGGTAGCCCGCGTCGATCGTGCCCGGCGTGTTGATCACGCTCAAGCCGACGCGGGCGGCGAGGCCGCTGCGCGGGTGCACGAACCCCGCGTAGCCCTCGGGCAGCGCGATCGCCACGCCCGTGCCGACCACCGCGCGCTCCCCCGGTTCGATCACCACGTCGGTGGTCGTCACCAGGTCAGCGCCGGCATCACCCGGTCGGGCGTAGGCCGGCGGCGGCACGGCGGGATCGAGACGGGACAGCAGGACCTCGACGCTGGGCACGGCGCGCGAGACTACCCTGGTGGTGTGAGCGAGAGTGCTGTGACCGCCCCGACCGCGTTCCGCGAGCGGTTGTCCGTGCCCTGGTGGGGTTGGCCGTTGCCGCTGGCCGCGGCCGTGCTGCTGGCCGCCGAGATCCACATGGGCTTCCCCGGCGTGCGGTCGTGGCTGCCCTACGCGGTCCTCGTGCCGCTGACGGTGCTGCTGCTGGCCCGCATGGGGTCGACGAAGGTCGAGGTGTCCCGCGGCGAGCTGCGCGTGGGCCAGGCGCACGTGCCGCTGGAGCTGCTGGGCGACGTCGAGGTGTTCGACTCGAAGGCCAAGCGCAAGGCGATGGGCCCCGACCTCGACCCGATGGCGTACGTCGCGCACCGCGGGTGGGTGGGTCCGGTGGTGAAGGTGGAGCTGCGCGACCCGCAGGACCCGACGCCGTACTGGCTGTTCAGCGTGCGGTCGGCGGAGGAGCTGGCGGCGGTGCTGCGCGGGCGGTGACCTGCACCGCAACAGCGACTGGGCGCCACCCCGGCGGAGGGGTGAGCGCCCAGAACTGTTCGTAGCTACCTGTGGGTGGTGCCTCTGTGTGGAGCCTGTGGGTCCGGTGTCGTTCCCCGACGAATGGTCCTCGGGCGGCTGCTCAGGCGCAGTCGCGGCAGATGTACTGGCCGTTCACCTCTTCGGCCAGCCTGCTGCGGTGGTGCACCAGGAAGCACTTCGAGCACGTGAACTCGTCCGCCTGCTTGGGCAGGACCTTGAACGTGAGCTCCTCGCCGGACAGGTCGGCACCCGGCAGCTCGAAGTTCTCGGCGGTCGCGTCCTCGTCGATGTCGACGACCCCGGACTGCGTTTCGTTGCGCCGCGCCTTGAGCTCCTCGAGGGAGTCCTCAGCGAGTTCGTCCGCCTCGCTGCGACGCGGCGCGTCGTAGTCGGTCGCCATCTTCTTTCACACCCCTGCGGTCAACGGAGACTGTTCGTGTCGCTGGTTAACGCACCAGCGCCCCTTTTTGTGCCCCCGTCGTCAGTGACGGAGGTCTCGCTCGCGCTGCCGGGCGCCAACCCCCTGCAAGTCGACGCTTCCCGGTGTCCGGCGGTGCGCGGAGCGCCGAGAGGGTAGCTCATGGATCAGGGGGTCGCGCAGCGGGTTCCCCCTAATTGAGCAGACGGGTGACACGACCTTCGCACGCTGGCCCGATAGGCTCTGGGCGGGCCCGCCCGCCCGTCGAGCCCGGCTCGGAACACCCCTCCGGGGCGTTGACCGTCCGCGACCGGGTGATAACGGGCCGCGACAAGCCTGCCCGGAACGCGCCACCGCGGGCCGCGGCATAGCCTGATCACCATCAACACTGCGCCATGGGGAGGTCGGCGGACGTGGGACCCGGTAGGGGAGGAAGCGGGTCGTCGCGGTACCGGAAGAGGCGGCCGTGGCCGGCCCTCGTCCTGTTCGTGGTGCTCGCCGTGACAGCGGTGGTCGTCTGGAACCGGGTGCTCGCCGACGCGGGCGACGTGGACGCGGCCATCCAGTGCAACGCGCCCGGCCCGGTGCCGGCGTCGAGCGCCGCGGCGCAGGACCCGGGCGCGGCACCCGGCGGGCCGGCGGCTCGGGGCACCGTGCTCGGGCACGACGCCCTGGACCGCACCGACCCGGTGCCGGTGGGCGAGGTGCAGTTCCGCGCGTTCAACGCGAGCACGCAGCGCAACCAGGCCCGGTTCGTGGCGACGTCGCTGGTGGACCTGGGCTTGAAGCAGGCGGCGGAGCCGGGCAACGACCCGCTGTACCCGGCGCAGGACATGACGTGCCGCGGTCAGATCCGGTTCGGCGCGCCGGGCGCGGGGGCGGCGCGGACGCTGAGCCTCATCGAGCCGTGCATGGAGCTGGTGCGCGACGAGCGCCAGGACGCGACGGTCGACGTGGCGGTCGGCAAGAAGTTCAGCGAGGTGAAGCCGAACAGCGCCGCCCGCAAGGTCCTGGACCAGCTGGCGGCGTGGGCCGAGCAGCAGCCGCAGCAGCAGGGCGGCCAGGCGGCGCAGGACTCGGCGGCGCCGGAGCTGAACGCCGACAACCTGCGGGGCGCGCGCGACGTGCACTGCTGATCTTCCGGAGTTGTCCACAGCCCGGTCGCGCGAGCGGCCGGGCTGTGGCGTTTTCGGGTTGAATGGATATCAGGGGGACCCCCTGGCCGGGGGACCTCTGACGCACTGATCTTGGGCGCAGGGATCTCGGGCGCAGGGATCTCGGGCGCAGGGATCTCGGACGCGCTGAGCTGAAGCGCAGAACCCGGGCGTGCCGGCCTCGGGTGCTACCGACCTCGAATACGGGGACTTGTGGCGCGGCGGCCTCGGGTGCGGAGAACCTGGGCGTGGCGGTCTCGAACGCGGGAGACCCGGAACACGGCGGCCTCGCCCCCGGGGACCTTCCGGACGGGTGGCACTGCCCCGGGCCGCCGGGCCAGGACGGACCGAGGCGGACCGAAGCGGGCAGGGCGGGAGAGCGGCTCGGACCAGCGCGGCTCAGACCTTGGCGAAGTCGGCGTCCACCAGGGCCTCGTACAGCGCGTCCGCGATGCCCGGCGCCGCCGCGAACGTCGCGTCCGCCCCCAGCTCCGGCGCCTCGCCCGGCACCTTCACGACCGCGCCGGCCTCGCGGGCCAGCAGGGCGCCCGCCGCCCAGTCCCAGCGGCCCAGGGCGTGTTCGGCGTAGGCGTCCAGGCGGCCCGCGGCGACGGCGCACAGGTCCAGGGAGGCGGCTCCGGCCCGGCGGATGTCCCGCACCTTCGTGGCGAGCCTGGCCCAGGTCTCCGCCTGCCGCTGCCGCCGGTCCGCCCGGTAGGCGAAGCCGTAGCCCAGGAGTGAGACGTCCAACCGGGTGACGTCGTTGACCCGGAGTTGCCGGCCGTCGAGCTGGGCGCCTTCTCCCCTGGCCGCGGTCCAGAGGCGTCCGCTCGCCGGTTCGAACACCGCGCCGGCGACGGACTCGCCGTCGACCTGCGCGGCGACCGAGACCGCGTAGTGGGGGATCCCGTAGAGGTAGTTGACAGTGCCGTCGATGGGGTCCACTACCCACGTCAGACCGTCGACGGCGGCCTGACCACCTTCTTCCTCGCCGATCACGGGCTCGCCGGGGCGGAGTTCCGCGAGGCGTCCGCGCACGAGCCGCTCGGCCGCGCGGTCCGCCGCGGTGACCACGTCGGTGATCGTGGACTTGGTGTCGACGTCGGCGACGGCGGCCTCGCGCGTCGTCAGGGCGAGCGAGCCCGCCTCACGTGCCACGAGCGCGGCGACATCGACCAATGAGCGCGGATCGAAACGCAACTGTTCCTCCTGCGTCACTCTCACGGGACTATCGGAGAACTGCAGGCTAGTGTCTGCGGCCACGGTTACTGAATCGAGTAGGAAGGGACCACGGGGATGGGCATGACCCGCGGGTTCGGCGTGGACATCGGCGGTTCGGGCATCAAGGGCGGCCTCGTGGACCTGGAGGCGGGTGCGCTGGACGGGGAACGCCTGCGCGTGACCACGCCGCAGCCGTCGACGCCGGACGCGGTCGCCGACGTGGTCGCCGAGATCGTCGAGAAGTTCGGCTGGGACGGGCCGGTGGGCGTCACGCTGCCCTGCGTGGTCAAGCACGGCGTCGCGCACACCGCCGCGAACGTCGACAAGAAGTGGATCGGCACGGACGCGGCGCAGCTGTTCGCCGAGCGCCTCGGCCGCCCGAAGGAGCAGGTCGTCGTCATGAACGACGCGGACGCCGCGGGCATCGCCGAGATGCGCTTCGGTTCCGGTCTCGACCGGGACGGCCTCGTGGTGCTGCTGACGTTCGGCACCGGTATCGGCAGCGCGCTGTTCCTGGACGGCAAGCTCGTCCCGAACACCGAGTTCGGTCACCTGGAGGTCGACGGCCACGACGCGGAGAAGCGCGCGGCGGCGTCGGTCAAGGAGGACAAGGACCTGAGCTGGGCCGAGTGGGCGCCGCGGGTCTCGCGCTACGTCAACGTCCTGGAGAACCTGATCTGGCCGGACCTGGTGATCGCGGGCGGCGGGGTCAGCAAGAAGGCGGAGAAGTGGCTGCCGCTGCTGGAGGTCCGCACCGAGGTGGTGGCGGCGGCGCTGAAGAACGACGCGGGCATCGTCGGGGCGGCCCTGGCCGCCGCGCACGGCCTGGTCCACTGATTTCGCGGTCGTTCTAGCTGCGAGAACGCGTGCCGGACCACTTCGGGGGACGCCGGGGCGCACCGGCACGCGATTCTCGTCGTTACAATGGAACGGTGCCCCGCTGACGAACGATCCGGCGGGGGTCCCCCGTACTCCGGCGACCGAGGTTCGCGCCCTTCGGTTTGCCTTGATCGACAGTCGCGAAAGGGCGTACGTGGCAGCCGCGAAGACGACCCAGGCAGCTAAGGCTGACGCCGAGGACACGCCCAAGGCCACCTCGGCGAGGAAGGCCCCGGCGAAGAAGCCGGTGGCGAAGACCGCCGCGGCGGGCAAGACGGCCACGCGGGCACCGCGCAAGACGGCCGCCAAGGCCGCCGCCGCCCCGGGCAAGGTGAAGAAGGCCACCGAGGGCGACGAGCCCGAGGACCTCGAAGGCGGTCCCGACGGCGAGGACCTCGTCGACGACGTCGAGCTGATCGACGAGCCGGTCGAGGAGGAGCCCGCCGAGGAGGAGGCCAAGCCCGGCGAGGGTGACTTCGTCTGGGACGAGGAGGAGTCGGAGGCGCTGCGGCAGGCCCGCAAGGACGCGGAGCTGACCGCCTCGGCCGACTCGGTCCGCGCCTACCTGAAGCAGATCGGCAAGGTCGCCCTGCTCAACGCGGAGGAGGAGGTCGAGCTCGCCAAGCGCATCGAGGCCGGCCTCTACGCCGCGGAGCGGGTGCGCCGCGCCGAGGACGAGCAGGAGAAGCTGACCCCGCAGCTGCGCCGCGACCTGCGGTGGATCGTGCGGGACGGCGAGCGCGCCAAGAACCACCTGCTGGAGGCCAACCTCCGCCTGGTGGTGTCGCTGGCCAAGCGCTACACCGGTCGCGGCATGGCGTTCCTGGACCTGATCCAGGAGGGCAACCTGGGCCTGATCCGCGCGGTGGAGAAGTTCGACTACACCAAGGGCTACAAGTTCTCCACGTACGCCACGTGGTGGATCCGCCAGGCGATCACGCGCGCCATGGCCGACCAGGCCCGCACCATCCGCATCCCGGTGCACATGGTCGAGGTCATCAACAAGCTCGGTCGCATCCAGCGCGAGCTGCTCCAGGACCTGGGCCGCGAGCCCACGCCGGAGGAGCTGGCCAAGGAGATGGACATCACCCCGGAGAAGGTGCTGGAGATCCAGCAGTACGCCCGGGAGCCCATCTCGCTGGACCAGACGATCGGTGACGAGGGCGACAGCCAGCTCGGTGACTTCATCGAGGACTCCGAGGCCGTGGTGGCGGTGGACGCGGTGTCGTTCACGCTGCTCCAGGACCAGCTCCAGTCGGTGCTGGCGACGCTGTCCGAGCGCGAGGCGGGTGTGGTGCGGCTGCGGTTCGGCCTCACCGACGGCCAGCCGCGGACGCTGGACGAGATCGGTCAGGTCTACGGCGTGACGCGCGAGCGCATCCGGCAGATCGAGTCGAAGACGATGTCGAAGCTGCGCCACCCGTCGCGGTCGCAGGTCCTGCGGGACTACCTCGACTAGGCGGTCCCACCGACGGTGCCCCGGCCTGTTCCAGGTCGGGGCACCGTCGCGTTCGGACCCGGTCGGGCTTCCGCCGGCGCCCGTCGACCCCCGGTTGCGGGTCCGTGAACCGGACGTGGAGCGTCCGGATCGTGGAACGCGGGGGCGTGTTCGCTCTGGGCTGACCAAAGTGTTACCGATCACACGGACCGTCGGTGACCGCCCACCGTTCGGAGCAGCGAACGTGCGTCCAACGACGTATCCGCAGGTCATGAAACCGTTGCCGGCACAACGGAACGTGAGCGAAAACCAATCGAACCGGTGGTCCTGCGAGGTTCGAACTACCCGTGCGGCGGGTAAATCGGAAGTGACGCGGGTCGCCACGGCCCCGGGAACACTGACTTACTCCCGTGCGTCTGCAAGAGTGGAAGCAGCGAACACGGCACATCAGCCAGATGCGAAGTGGTCGCAGCTAGGTGTGAGGGCACCGATCCCCGGTGCCGGGACGGAGGGAGATTTCCATGACTACCACGCTCACCCGCCCCGCGTTGACCGCTGCCGACCGCTGCGACCGCTGCGGGGCTGCTGCCCAGGTTCGCGCCGTGCTCCCCTCCGGGGGCGAGCTGCTGTTCTGCGGGCACCACGCCCGCGAGCACAGCACGAAGCTGCGTGAGCTCGCTGCCGAGTTGCAGCAGGGCTGAACAGCACGGGCCCCCTCGGGGCCCGTAGCACCCTGGCCGTCCGGGGCGGGGACCCTCCACGGGGTTCCCGCCCCCCTGCACGTCCAGGGGCTTTTCCACGGGCCGTCCGGGTACCCGCTCGGGGAGGACGGGCTCAGACCTCGCCCAGCACGGGCTCGAAGGCCAGTTCGGCGGCACCCACGAGCTTGGCGTCCCGGCCGAGCGGCGAGGACACGATGCGGGTGCCCCCGACCGCGCGGGACACCAGGGACCGCTGCTGCACGGTGCGGCGCAGCTGGTCGACGAGCGACTCGGGCAGGGCGGTGAACAGGTCGCCCAGCACCACCAGTTCGGGGCCGAGCATGTTGACGACGGTCACCAGGCCCATGGCGAGCCACTCGGTGAACTCGCCCAGCCGGTGGGCGACGGTGTCCGGCGAGCCCGCCAGGGACCTCAGCTCGGCCACCACGGCGCCGCGCGGGGCGTCCTCGGGCAGGGCCAGCGCCCGGCACAGCGCGGCCTCCCCCACCTCGGTCTCCCAGCAGCCCTGGCAGCCGCAGTAGCAGCGCCTGCCGCCGGGCCGCACGACCATGTGGCCGAGCTCGCCGACGTAGCCGCCGGTGCCGCGCAGCGGTTGGCCGCTGGAGATGACGCCGCCGCCGATGCCGACGTCGGCGGAGATGTAGACCACGTCGGAGGAGTCGCGGGCGGCCCCGCGGACGTGTTCGGCCAGCGCGCCCAGCTCGGCGTCGTTGCCGACCTGGACGGGCACCTTGAGCACCGAGGAGAGGCGCTGGCCGAGGGCCACGTCGGTCCAGTGCAGGTTGGGCGCCTCGTGGACGAGGCCGTCGTGGCGGCGCACGACGCCGGGCACGGAGACGCCGACGCCGACCGCCCGGACGTCCAGCTCGTCGGCGAGCAGCTTCGCCGAGTCGGCGACGTGCGTGATGACCTCGCCGGGGTCGCGGGAGCGGTGGTGCAGGTTCCACGAGTCCCGGCCGAGGATGTCGCCGCCGAGGCCCACCATGGCCATCGCCACCTGCTCGACGCGGATGTCGATGGCCATGACGACGGCGGCCTGCGGCTGCGGGAGGACCAGCAGGGACGGGCGGCCCGCGCCGGAGCGCTGCGCGGGCACCCGTTCGGCGACGACGCCCGACTCGGCCAGGCCGTCCACCAGGGCCTTGATGGTGCTGCGGTTGAGCCCGAGCTCAGCCGCGAGCGACGCCCTGGTGGACGGTCCGTCCACGTGCAGCCGGCGCAGCAGCGCCGTGCGGTTGTGCCTGCGGACCTCGTCCGGTCGTGCTCCCGCGGTCGGTGTGCTCACGTCAGCGGGCGGCGGTGGCCGCCCGGCGACGGGACAGCGCGTCGACGCTCGCCGCCAGCAGCAGCACGAGGCCGGTCACGATGAACACCACGGCGGCGGGCTGCCGGAGCAGGCCCATGCCGTTCTGGATGATCGCCAGGACCGCGCCGCCGATGACGGCGTCGCGCAGCCGGCCCTTGCCGCCGAACAGCGACGTGCCGCCGATGACGGCCGCGCCGACCGCCAGGAGCAGCGTGTTGCCGCCACCGGCGTTCGGGTCGACCGAGCCGACCTTGGAGGAGTAGACGATCGCGCCGACCGCGGCCAGGGAGGAGGCGATGACGAACACGCTCATCCGGATCTGGGCGACGTTGATGCCCGCGCGGCGGGCGGCTTCCTTGTTGCCGCCGACGGCGTAGACGTGGCGGCCGTAGCGGGTGCGCTCCAGCACGAACGTGCCGATGACCAGCAGGAGCAGCACGATCGGCACCACGTACGGGACGCCGGCGATGACGACGCGGGGGCTCACGGACCGGTTGAGGGTGAGCGCGTAGGTGGCGGCGGCGGCGAGGACCACGACCGCGCCGACCTTGACCAGCACCATCGGGGTGGGCTGGGCGACCAGGCCCTTGCGCAGCCGGCTGAAGTGGCGGCCGAGGACGATCGCGGCGTAGCCGCCGACGGCGACGACGAACAGCACCCAGGAGCCGAGGGTGTCGAGGTTGCCGTTGGCGACGTTGAACAGCACGTCGTTGCGCAGGCCGAGCGTGCCGCCCTCGCCGATGAACTGGAGGACCACGCCGCCCCAGGCGAGGAACAGCGCCAGGGTCACCACGAACGACGGGATGCCGACCTTCGCGACGAGGAAGCCGGTGATGGAGCCGATGGCGGTGCCGACGCAGATGGCGAGCAGGATCTCGACCCACGGGTTGGCGGGGACGCCGACCAGCGAGATGACGAGCGCGACGGCGGCCAGCGCGGCGCCGGGCCAGATCTTCATGATCGAGGCCAGCACGACGGCGAGCGCGAGGAAGGCGCAGAACACGTAGAAGACCGTGTCGCCCATGCCGCCGAGGAGGTTGCCGCCGTTGACCAGGTGCAGCGCCATGACCGAGGCGGTCACGCCGGACGCGGTGCCCGCGGACAGGTCGATCTCGCCCAGGAGCAGCACGAAGACCAGGCCCATGGCGATGATGACGATGCTCGCGCCCTGGGCGAGGAGGTTCGCGATGTTGCCCAGGGTCAGGAAGGTGTCGGCCATGGAGCTGAAGGCGATCAGCAGGACGACCAGGCCCAGCAGTGCGGGCAGGGAGCCCAGCTCGCCGCCCTTGACGCGGGCGAAGTAGTCGCGGACGGCCTCGCCGGTCGACTGGGAGGTCGTGTCGATGCCGAAGTCGGAGATCGCGCCCTGGTCCTTGGGTGACGTCTCGCTCGTGGTGTTGGTCATGCTCGTTCCTCGTTCTGCGGCTGGTGAGCCCGGTGCGCCGGCATCAGATGGTGGCGGATTCGGGGCGGGCGATGCCCAGGTCCCCGGAGCGGCCGGCGGTGATCAGCTCGACCACCTGGCCGTGCGTGACGTCCTTGGTGTTGACCTCGGCGGCCATGCGGCCCAGGTAGAGGCACGCGATGCGGTCGGCGACCTCGAAGACGTCGTTCATGTTGTGGCTGATCAGCACGACGCCGAGGCCCTGTTCGGCGAGGCGGCGCACCAGGTCGAGGACCTGGCGGGTCTGCGCGACGCCGAGGGCGGCGGTGGGCTCGTCGAGCAGCACGACCTTGCTGTTCCACAGCACGGCCTTGGCGATGGCGACGGTCTGCCGCTGGCCGCCGGACAGCGACGACACCTGGGTGCGGACCGACTTGACGGTGCGCACGGACAGCGACGTCAGCGTCTTGCGGGCGGCCTGCTCCATGTCGGCCTCGTCGAGCATGCCCGCCCGGCCGCGCTCGCGGCCGAGGAACATGTTCTGCACGATGTCGAGGTTGTCGCACAGCGCGAGGTCCTGGTAGACGACCTCGATGCCCAGGTCGGCGGCCTCGCGCGGGCCGTGGATGTGCACCTCTTGGCCGTTGAACAGCACCTGGCCCGAGTCGATCGGGTGGATGCCCGCGATGCTCTTGACCAACGTCGACTTGCCGGCGCCGTTGTCGCCGACGAGCGCGGTGACCTGTCCCGGGTGCACGGCGAAGTCGATGTCGTGCAGGACGTGCACGGGTCCGAAGCTCTTGTTGACGCCGCGCAGCTCGAGGATCGGCTCGCTCACTGGTTTCCTCCGTTTGTGCCCACACGCGTGGGTGCGCCGGAACGGGGTGCGCTTGCGCTGGCACCCCGCCCCGGCGCGAGCCTTGACTACTTGATGCCGAGCTCGGTGCAGGCGGCGGCCAGGTCGCCGCCGCAGATCTCGCCGGCCTTGACGAAGCCCGCGTCCACGACGGTCTTCACCTTGTCCTTGGTGATGAGCTGCGCCTCGAGCAGGACCGACTTGACGGTGCGGTTGGCCTTGTCGTCCTTGACCGAACCGGTGGCCAGCTTGTCGGCGGCGGCGGTGTCGCCCTTGGCGAGGGCGCCGGCGAGCTTCGCGGCGGCCTTGGCCTCCTCGGCGATCGGCTTGAAGACGGTCATGAACTGGTCGCCGCGCATGACGGCCTGGAGGCCCTCGGGGGTGGCGTCCTGGCCGGTGACCGGCACCTTGCCGTTCAGGCCGTACTTCTTCAGCACGGTGATGATCGCGCCGGCGAGGCCGTCGTTGGCGGCCACGACGCCGTCGACCTTCTGGCCGTTGCCGGTGAGGATCTGCTCGAAGGTCACGCCGCCCTGCTGGTTGTCCCACTCGGGGATGGGCTGCGACTGCACGAGCTTGAGGTCACCCGAGTCGTACTTGGGCTTCAGCACCTTCTGCTGGCCGTTGTAGAACAGGGTGGCGTTGTTGTCGGTCGGGGCGCCCTCGATCTCGATGACCTCGGCGGGCTTCTTGCCCGGCGCCAGCGCCGCGAGGCCCTCGACGAGGCCCTGGCCCTGGAGCTCGCCGACCTTCTCGTTGTCGAACGAGACGTAGTAGTCGGAGGAGCCGCCCAGGTTGAGGCGGTCGTAGTCGATGACCGCGATGCCCTGCGACTGCGCCTTCTGCGCGACCGAGGCGCCGACCTCGCTGTTGGGCGTGGCGATGATCAGGACCTTGACGCCGGCGTTGATCATGCCGTCGGCGAGGGTCGAGAACTTCTGCACGTCGCCCTGGGCGTTCTGGATGTCGGCGTCGAGGCCCTCGGCCTTGAGCGCCGCCTCCAGGAGGGGCTTGTCGAAGCCCTCCCAGCGGGCGGAGGACTTGGTCTCCGGGAGGATGACGCCGACCTTCTCGCCACCGCCCGAAGCGCTGTCCGTGTTGGTGCCCGAGGTGTCAGTGCCACCGGTGGACGTGTTGGCGCCACATGCCGTCATGGCCAAGGCAAGGCCCGTGCTTGCGGCGATGAGAGCGAGGCTCTTGCTGCGCATCCGCCATCCTTTCACGCAGGTGCGTAAATGTTGTGGCGCACAACGTATGCCCCCGGGTGCGGTGACCGGAAGCACACTTGACCGATAAAGAGGGCACGATGCGCTAACGGGCAGGTAACCGAACGGACATCTGACTACGTCGAATGTCGTAGTCCGTTACCTGGGGTCACATTCACCGCAACACGAGTTTGTTGCGACGGACAACCGGGTGACCGCCCGACGATCTTCACCCTGCGCGACGGAGTGACCCGGGTCACTGTAGCCGGGCGTGAAGTGGGGGTGAAGGCGGGGCCGCGCGAACGGGCGGGCGCGCGCCTACCAGGAGCGCAGGGTGGCGATGCGCTCTTCGAGCTGCTCGATGCTGGCCATCGCCGTGGGCGGGCCGCCGCAGTACTCGCGCAGCTGGTTGTGGATCTTGCCGTGCGGCTTGCGGGTGCGGTGGTGGTGCATCGCGACCAGCGTGTTCAGCTCCTTGCGCAGCTGCGCGAGGCGCTCCTGCACGCTCGCCGGGCGCGCTGCGGGCGCCGGCGCGGCCGGGGCCGCCGTCGCGGTGCGCTTGCTCGCCTCGACCAGCTGCTTCTCCTGGCGCTGCCGCAGCAGGGCGCGCACCTGGTCGGGCTCCAGCAGGCCCGGCAGCCCCAGGTACTCCTGCTCCTCGTCGCTGCCCGCGAACGCCGCCGTGCCGAACGACGAACCGTCGTAGATCACCTGGTCCAGCTCGGCGGAGGCGCCCAGCGACGTGAACGCCCGCTCCTCCTCGCCCGGCTCGTCCCGCACCTGGTTGGCGGCCGACATCAGCTCGTCGTCCCAGCCGTCCTTCTCCCGGTGCGGCTTGCCCAGGACGTGGTCGCGCTGCGCCTCCAGCTCGCTGGCCAGGCCGAGCAGCACCGGGACGCTGGGCAGGAACACGCTGGCCGTCTCGCCCCTGGCGCGGGCGCGCACGAACCGGCCGACGGCCTGCGCGAAGAACAGCGGGGTCGAGGCGCTGGTGGCGTAGACGCCCACCGCCAGGCGCGGCACGTCGACGCCCTCCGACACCATGCGCACCGCGATCAGCCAGCGCTCCTGCGAGGCGGCGAACTCGGCGATGCGGCCCGACGCCTTCGGGTCGTCGGAGAGCACGAGGGTCGCGTCGTGGCCGGTGGTGCGCTTGAGCACCTCGGCGTACGCCTTGGCGACGGTCTGGTCGGTGGCGATCACCAGACCGCCCGCGTCGGGCATCCCGCCGTTGCGCAGCTGGGTGAGCCGCACGTCGGCCGCCTTGAGCACCGACGGCATCCACTCGCCGCTGGGGTCCAGCGCCACCCGCCACGCCCGCGCGGTCTGCTCCTGCGTCAGCGGCTCGCCCAGGCGCGCGGAGAACTCCTCGCCCGCGCTGGTGCGCCACGCCGCCTCGCCCGAGTAGGCCAGGAAGATCACCGGCCGGACCACGCCGTCGCGCAGCGCGTCGGAGTAGCCGTAGGAGTGGTCGGCCCGGCTGCGCATCGCGCCGTCCGGGCCGGGCTCGTAGTTGACGAACGGGATCGGCGAGTCGTCCGACCGGAACGGGGTGCCGGTCAGGCACATCCGCCGCACGGCCGGCGTGAACGCCTCGCGGATCGCGTCACCCCACGACTTGGCGTCGCCGCCGTGGTGGATCTCGTCGAGCAGCACGAGCGTCTTGCGGTTCTCCGTGCGCACCCGGTGCAGCATCGGGTGCGCCGCGACCTGCGCGTAGGTGAGCGCCACGCCGTGGTAGTCGCGGGAGGTGACGGCCATCGTGTTGCGGAAGTTCGAATCGATCGCGATGCCCGCCTCGGCCGCCGCCTTGGCCCACTGGTGCTTGAGGTGCTCGGTGGGCGTGACGATCGTGACGGCCTCGATCGTGCGGTCGGCGAGCAGCTCGGCGGCGACGCGCAGCCCGAACGTGGTCTTGCCCGCGCCGGGGGTCGCGACGGCCAGGAAGTCCTTGGGCTTCGCGGCCAGGTACTTCGTGAGCGCGCGGCGCTGCCAGGCCCGGAGGGGACGGGTCGCGACGACCTGCGGCTGCGACAACCTCGGACCCCTCCTGCGCTGATCAGCGACGGCAAGCATGCGAATGCCCTCGGTGCGGGTGACCGTCGAGGGCACCGACAGCCTACCCGCTGCCCGGGGGCGCCACGTTCTCCGATGCCGCGAAAACGCTCCCGATGCACCATGCTTGACCTCGCGATGGGATCGCCGAGGGACGACAGGGCACGCAGCGCGGGTCGCAAGGGCCCCCTGCGCCTGTTGGCGCGCACGTGGGCCAAGGCGTGGGAGAAGAGCATCTTCTCCGAGTCGGCCGAGGCCGCGTTCTGGCAGACCCTGTCGTTCCCGCCGCTGCTGCTGGGCCTGCTGGGCAGCATGGGCTGGATCGGCGTCTGGCTCGGCCCCGACGTGGTCAGCGCGGTCAAGGACCGGATCATCTCGTTCTGCCGGACGATCTTCAGCCAGGACGTCGTCAACGACGTGATCGCGCCCACCGTCGACCAGATCCTCACCACCGGCAAGGGCGAGATCGTCTCGATCGGCTTCCTGATCTCGCTGTGGGCGGGCTCGTCGGCGATGTCGTCGTTCGTCGACGCGATCACCGCGGCCCACGACCAGTACGGGGTGCGCAACGAGGTGTGGCAGCGGATCTTCGCGCTGCTGCTCTACATGGCGAGCCTCGTGCTGCTGATCGTCGGCCTGCCGGTGCTCGCGCTGGGCCCGGAGATCCTGATCCAGCTCTTCCCCGACGCGTGGGAGCCGACGCTCGGCGGGTGGCTGGGCGCGACCTACTACCCGGGCATCGGCGTGCTGCTCGTGCTGGCGCTGGCCACGCTCTACAAGCTGGCGCTGCCCAACAAGCTGCCGTGGCACCGGCTGCTGCCGGGCGCGGTGCTGGCGATGGCGGTGTTCCTGCTGTCGTCGATCGGGCTGCGGCTCTACATCAAGTGGATCACCACGACGGGCTACACCTACGGCGCGCTGGCCACGCCGATCGCGTTCCTGCTGTTCGCGTACTTCATCGGGCTGGCGATCAACCTGGGCGCGTACTTCAACAGCGCGTTGCAGGAGCTGTGGCCGGCGAGGATGACGCGGCGGCAGCGGCGGCGCTGGCAGCGGCTGGAGATCGAGCGGGCCGCCGAGCGCATCCGCAACGACGAGGGCAGGCGCGCCTGGCAGGGCGGCCCCGTGCCACCCGACCACCCGCCGGTCCCCGATCCCGCTCCGGGTTCCGCGCCGTCGCCGATGGACACCAACGGGACCGAGCGCCTGCCGGTGGAGCGGAAGGGTGAACCCCCGCCCGTGCGGCGCGGGCGGGAGCCGCGGGAGTGACCGGTCGGGGGTGACGGATCAGAGGTGGCCGAGGACGCGCAGGAGTGCCACGACCGCCGCGGCGACGCCCACCACGACGGCGACCGCGACGAACGCCCCGGTCCGCACCGCGGCGTCGGGCGTGAGGGTCGCGAGGACGAGCGCGTCGACCCGGTCGGACTTCCCGCCCCGTCCGGTCCGCTTGCCCTTCCCGCCTTCCTTGCCCTTGTCGCCCTCCCCGGCGTTCTTGATCTTCCTGGTGCGCTCCCGCACCGCGTCGGCCGCCCGCTTCGCCTTCGCCGGGGCCACGCGGACCGCCGCCGCGGGCCGCTCCTCCGCCGCCAGGTCCATCAGCGCCGCGAAGGGGTTGGTCGGCCGGCCCACCGCCGCCGCGGGCTCTGCCACGGGCCTGGCCCTCGGCCACGGCAGGGCACCGCGGTCCCTGGTGTGCGGGATGGTGAAGGAGGTGCCGGCCGTCCAGTCGGGCGGGGCCGCGCGCCGGTCCTTCGCGAACCAGGTGGTCCAGCGCACGACCACGTCCGCCCAGGGGTACAGGCCGGCGAAGGTCGTGATCGCCTCCCGGCAATCCACGCACGGCCCGTTCTCGGTGTCGAGGTAGACGACCGGGCGCGGGGAGGCGCCGGGGACGTCGTGCAGCCCGTCGAGGACGCGCCTGAGCCTGGCGATGACCTTCGGTTCGGCGCAGTCTCTCCGGTCGTCCGGGCGCTTGGTGAGCTTCCTGCCCTGCGGCGACGGGTACAGGCGCTCGCGGGAGTCGTCCTTGGGGCGGGGGTTCCCGCTGACCACGGCGTCGACCACGACGGTGGGAGCGACGGTGACCGGGCCGTCGGGGGTGGCCTGCCCGGCGTGCACGACGGCCCCGGCGGCCAGGTTGGCGACGCGGCTGTTGGCGAGGTCACCGCCCCGGGTCGTCTCGTAGTCCCGCGCCAGGACTCCGCGGGTCCTGCCGAACGACGCCATCGGCGGCTCCGTGAACCCCTGTTCACCGAGGAAGCGCTGGACCGCGGCGTTGCCGCAGGTCGCCTGGAGGCGCAGCAGGGTGTGCCGCGGTGGGGCGGGCGCCCGCCGGGGCGGCGGAACGGGGTCGCGCGGTCGCTCGGCGTGCACGTGGTCCACGCACCCCACGGTGCCCGTGCCGCCGTGCGCCGCTGAACGTCCGCGAGGACGGCCACGAGGGCGACGACGGGTGCACGCGAAGGCGCCCCCGGCCGTGCGGGCACGGGGGCGCCCGGTCGGCCGGTGGTTACTCGCCGCCGCCCTTGGGGAGGCCGTCGTAGATCTTCTTGCACTCCGGGCACACCGGGGAGCCGGGCTTCGGCGACTTCGTCACCGGGAAGACCTCGCCGCACAGCGCCACGACGTGCGTGCCCATGACCGCGCTCTCCGCGATCTTGGCCTTGCGCACGTAGTGGAACATCTTCGGCGTGTCGTCCCCGGTGTGGTCCGTGCCTTCCGGCCGGGTCTCCACCTCGGGCAGAGTCTGCGTGCTCACGCCACCAGCTTACCTGGGATGATGGCCCCTCGTGAGTACGCCGAGCATCACCGAAGAGGTCCGAACCGCCCTGGCCGAGAACCGGCCGGTGGTCGCGCTGGAGAGCACGATCCTGTCCCACGGGCTGCCGCCCGGCCGCAACCGCGAGGTCGCCGAACGCCTCGAACGCGTGGTCCGCGACGCGGGCGCGGTGCCCGCCACGATCGCCGTGCTGGGCGGGGTGCCGAAGGTCGGGTTGAGCGCCGACGAGCTGGACGTCGTCTGCGACCCGGCCCGTGACCTGGTCAAGCTGTCGCGCCGCGACCTGGGCGCGGCCATGGCGCTGGGCCGCGACGGGGCGACGACGGTGGCGAGCACGGCCGCGCTGGCGCACGCCGCGGGTGTCGGGGTGTTCGCGACCGGCGGCCTGGGCGGGGTGCACCGGGGCGCGCGGGACACCTGGGACGTGTCCGCCGACCTGGACGTGCTGGCCACCACGCCGGTGCTGGTCGTGTGCTCGGGCGTGAAGTCGATCCTGGACGTGGGCGCGACGCTGGAGCTGCTGGAGACCCGCTCGGTGCCGGTGCTGGGCTACCGCACGGACCGGTTCCCCGCGTTCTACCGGCGCGAGTCGGTGTACGGCGTGCCGTGGCGGGTGGAGGACCCGGCGGAGGCGGCGGCCGTGGTCGCCGCGCACCGGACCGTGCCGGGTGACGCGGGCGTGCTGCTCGCCAACCCGGTCCCGCAGGAGTTCGAGATGCCCTCCGAGCTGCACGAACGGCTGTTGGAGGAGGGTCTGCGGCTGCTCGTGGAACGCGGTGTGACGGGCAAGGAGGTCACGCCGGCGCTGCTGGAGCACTTCCACACCGCCAGCGGCGGCGTGAGCCTGGACGCCAACGAGGAGCTGGTGGTGGGCAACGCGGGGCTGGCCGCGCGGGTCGCCGTGGAGCTGGCCGCGCGGGCGGACCGGGCGTGACGCGGGTCGTGGTCGTCGGGGACGCCGGGCTGGACGTGGTGGCCCGGCACTCCGGGCCCATCGTGCACGGCGGCGACAGCCGGGCCAGGGTGACGATCGAACCGGGCGGCGCGGGCGCGAACACGGCGGTGTGGCTGGCCGCGTGCGGCGCGTCGCCCGTGCTGGTCACCCGGGTCGGCGCGGACCCGGCGGGCCGGCAGGTGCACGCCGAGCTGACCGGGGCGGGCGTGCGGTGCGCGTTCGCGGTGGACCCGGAGGCGGCGACGTGCTGCGTCGTGGTCTTGGTGGACGAGACGGGCCAGCGCACGATGCTGCCCGACCGGGGTGCCAACGCCCGGTTCGCGCCGGGCGACGTGGACCCGGGCCTGCTGGAGGGCGCGTCCCACCTGCACCTGTCCGGGTACGTGCTGCTGGACGCGTCGTCGCGGGCCGCCGGGGTGGCGGCGCTGCGGGCGGCGCGGGAGGCGGGCCTGACCACGTCGGTCGACCCGCAGTCGGCGGCCCTCGTCTACGACGGGTTCCTGGACGACCTGCGGGGCGTGGACCTGCTGCTGCCCAACACCGAGGAGCTGGTGGCGCTGACCGGGTCGGCCGACCCGGCGTCGGCGACGGACCTGCTGGGCGTGGTGGGCGCGGTGGCGCTGACGTCCGGCGCGGGCGGCGCGAGCTGGGTGGACGCCGACGGCGTGCGGTCGGTGCCCGCCCTGGACGTGGAGTGCGTGGACTCGACGGGCGCGGGCGACGCGTTCGACGCGGGCCTGCTGGCGGCGTGGTTGACCGGCGCGTCGCGGCACGACGCCCTGGTGGGCGGCGTGACCGCGGCGGCGCGGGCCGTGTCGTCGGTGGGCGCCCAACCGGCCAGGCCGCGGACCTGGCCGGCGGGGGTTCAGCCCTCGATGACCTGATGCGGTCGGGCCTCGATGGCGCGGTGCTCCTTGACGAACTTGTTGGCCTTCTCCGCCTTGCGGGGCGGTCGGTCGTTCGCGATGAGCACGGCCATCCAGGGCAGGGGCACGGAGAGCGCGATCAGCGCCAGTGCCAGCCACCAGGTCTGGTAGAAGACCATGGCCAGCAGCAGGCAGGGGATCCGGGCGCCCATCATGATCGCGTACTTGCGCTTGCGGGCGGCGATCTGGTCCTCGTAGGAGGGGGCCGCCTCGGTGATGAGCACAGGTGTGCTGTCGCGCTCGGGGTTGGTCACGACATCACCTCCAATGCACCCATGGTCCCACCACGCACCGGGGTCGACACAACGGGTGCGGCGTGATTCGCGACGCGGTTGCGGCGGTTCGGCCCCGTGCCGGACGATCCGCACGTGGTGGCGCTCGATCGGTTGGTGGACGTGCTCGGGAGCCTGGGCACGCACCTGAGCTGCGCGCCGCGCGGCCGGGACGTGGAACTGCGGGGCGTGGCGCTGCACGACCCGGCCGAGCACACCCCGGCCGCGCCGGACGACGTGCTGCTCGGGCTGGGCGTGCCGTCGCCGGCCGCGGCGGCGCGGCTGGTGGCGGGCACGGCCGCGGCGGCCGTCGTGCTGCACGGGTCGCCGCCGCTGGACGACCGGGTGCACGCCGCCGCGCGCCGGTCGGGGGCGGCGGTGCTGCTGGTGGACCCGTCGGTGCCGTGGGGGCAGCTGGCGAACGTCGCGCAGACCCTCGTGCTGGGCGGTCAGGGCGCGGGTGACCTGTTCGCGGTGGCCGACGCCATCGCGGCGGTCGTCGGCGGGCCGGTGACGATCGAGGACCCGCGGTCGCGGGTGCTGGCCTACTCCTACCGGCAGCAGGACGTGGACCCGGTGCGGGTGCAGACGATCCTGGGCCGGCGGGTGCCGGAGGAGGCGTGGCGGGCGCTGGACTCGTACGGCGTGTTCGCGCACCTGGCCAGGTCGGACGAGCCGCTGTTCGTGCCGAAGCTGACCGAGCAGCTCGGCGGGCGGCTGGTGGTGGCGGTGCGGGCCGGGCGCGAGCTGCTGGGCTCGGTGTGGGTGGAGGTGGACGTCGACGCGGACCCCGTGCGGCGGGCGGCGCTGGTGGACGGGGCGCGCACGGCGGCGCTGCACCTGCTGCGGGCGCGGGCGTCGGCGGACCTGGAGCGGCAGGCCGAGGCGGAGCTGGTGATCGAGGCGCTGGACGCGGGCCCGCCCGGTTCCCTGGCGCGGCTGGGGCTGCCGGCCGCGGACCTGCGGGTGATCGCCGTGCTGGCGCGCGCGGGCGACGGCGAGCACGGGGCGGCGCTGCTCGCGTTCTCCCGGGCGACGGCGGGGTTCGGCTGGTCGCGGCCCGGCCGGTCGGCGCTGTTCGGCAACGTGCTCTACACCGTGCTGCCGTGCGGCGACGACCCGGCGGCGGCGGTGGGGTGGGTGCGGGAGCTGGGGCGCGAGCTGCCGGAGGGGGTGACCGTGCGGGCCGGGATCGGGGGTCGGGCGGACGCCGGGTCGCTGGCGTCGTCGCGGTCGGAGGCCGACGAGTGCCTGGCCCTGTCCACCGGGGAGCCGGTGGCCTACGACGAGGCGTGGTCGCGGGTGCTGCTGCGCAGGTTGGCGGGTGTCGCCGAGGCGGGGCGCGTGCCGACGCGGGGGCCGGTGGCGGATCTGATCAGGCACGACGCCGAGCACGGCACGCGGTACGCGGTGACGTTGCGGGCGTGGTTGGCGGCGCAGGGGGACGCGCGGGAGGCGGCGCGGGCGCTGTCCGTGCACCCGAACACCCTGCGCTACCGCGTGCAGCGGATGTGCGAGGTGACCGCGCTGCCGCTGGACGACCCGGACCAGCGCCTGGCCCTCGCCGTGGCCCTGGCCGTCCTCCCCCTCCCCTGACCCGCGAGAGTCCAACGCCCAGGCCCCGAGAGTCCAACCTCCAGGACCCGAGAGTCCAACGTCCGGGCCCTCTGAGTTCTCCATTTCGCATACCGACCGGTCGGCTCGAACGCAGAACTCAGGGGTCCTGAGCGTTGGACTCTCGGGGCTTGAGCGTTGGACTCTCGGGGCCTGGGCGTTGGACTCGCGGGGTGGGCGGGCGGGGTGGTGGGGTGGGCGGGAGGATTGGGGGGTGCTTCCCGATCTCTCTGTCGAACTGACCAGCAGGCTGCGCGAGGCGTTCCGGGCCGCCGACTACGACGCGGACGGGGTGGTCGACGCCCTCGGGCCGCAGGCGCACGCCGCGCTCGGCCGGGGCGAGCCCGAGGCCGCCCGGCGGGCCACCGAGGACGCCGGGGCGCTCGGCACGCTGATCCGGCTGTTCCTGCTCGGCGACGCCGAGGAGGAGGGGCGGGTCAGGAGCGCGCTGGGCGGGGTGGACCTCGACGACGCGATCAAGGCCGAGGTGCTGCGCGGGGACGGCGACCGGCTGCGCGCCGGGCTGGACATCCGGCCCTACGGCGACGACGAGGGCTCCTGGTGGGTGGTCGCCGACCTGGACTCCGACCAGCGCGGCGGGCCGGTGCCCGTCGACCACGTGCTGGGTGTCGGGCACGCCTCGATCAGCCTGGCCCGCGCCACGTCGCGGCGGCCGGTGGAGACCCTGCTGGACCTGGGCACGGGGTGCGGCGTGCAGGCGCTGCACGCGAGCCGGCACGCACAACGGATCACGGCCACCGACCTGTCGGAACGGGCGCTGGCGCTCGCGCGGGGCACGTTCCGGCTCAACGAGGTGGACGTGGAGCTGCGGCAGGGCGAGTGGTTCGGCCCGCTGCGCGGTCGCCGGTTCGACCAGGTCGTGTGCAACCCGCCGTTCGTGGTGGGGCCGCCGCGCGTCGACTACGTCTACCGCGACTCCGGCCTGGCCGGCGACGACGCGAGCGCGCTCGTCGTGCGCCAGCTGCCCGCGTTCCTCGCCGAGGGCGGGGTCGGTCAGCTGCTGGCCTCCTGGGTGCACCGCCGGGGCGAGGACTGGGCCGACCGGGTGAGCGGCTGGCTGCCGCGCGGCGGCGTGGACGCGTGGTTCGTGCAGCGCGACGTGGCCGACCCGGCGCTGTACGTCGGCACGTGGCTGCGCGACGCGGGCGTCGACCCGCGCAGTGACGAGGGGCGCGCCAAGGCCGCGCGGTGGCTGGACTGGTTCGCCGAGAACGACGTGGAGGGCATCGGCTTCGGCTTCGTCACGCTGCGCCGCACCGAGGAGGCGCACGCCGAGGTCGTGTGCGAGGACCTGCGCCACGCCTACGACGACCCGCTGGGCCCCGAGTCGGCGGCCTGGCTGGACCGCGTCGCGTGGCTGCGCGGCCGGTCGGACGCCGACCTGCTGGCCACCCGGTTCACCGTGCCCGGGACGGTGCTGCTGGAGGAGGTCTCCGCGCCGGTCGAGGACGGCTGGTCGTCGGTGGTGCGCCGGCTGCACCGCACGGACGGCCCGGGCTGGCAGCACGAGCTGGACGAGGTCGCCGCGCGGCTGGTCGCCGGGTTCCGGGGCGCGCTGCCGCTGGCGGACCTGGTCACGCTGCTCGCCTACGCGCAGGACCTGGACGAGGGCGCGCTGGCCGAGGCCGCGGTGCCGGTGGTCCGGGAGCTGGTGCGGCACGGGATGGTCGTGCCCGCGTGAGAGCGGTTGTGGCACGTGTCACAGAGGCGTCCGTCGTGGTCGGCGACGAGGTCGTCGGCGCGATCGACGAGCCGGGCCTGTTGGTGCTGCTGGGCATCCACGTGGACGACACGGCGGACAAGGCCGCGGTGATGGCCCGCAAGCTGCACGAGCTGCGGGTGCTGCGGGACGAGGAGTCGTGCGCCACCACCGGCGCGCCGCTCCTCGTCGTCAGCCAGTTCACCCTTTACGGGGATACGCGCAAGGGTCGGCGGCCGTCCTGGACGGCCGCCGCCCGGCCGGAGCACGCCGCGCCGTTGGTCGAGGCGGTGGTGTCGGAACTGCGCCGGAAGGGTGCTCGCGTACAAACAGGACGGTTCGGGGCGATGATGTCGGTGCGGAGTGTGAACGACGGTCCGTTCACCGTGTTGGTCGAACTCTAGGTCCGCTCTCAGGCAATCCTCAGGATTCGCGGCGCAACCGCTGTGACGGCAGTGACGTCTTGAAGGGCATGGGGAGCGGGAACCATTTCGGGCCGGTTTGCGTTCTCCTCAGTGTCAGGCACCGAAAGGTGAGCCGCGCAGCGCAGCGCGGAGTGCGCGACACGACCGCACTGCCAGCCCGCGACAAGGGGGAGGGAGCTCCATGACCGTCCCGAAGGTCCTCGACCGACAGGTCGGGAACGACACGACCACCACGAGCGCCGAGTTGGACCTCGACGCCCAGGGACCGGCCGCCGACCTGGTTCGGGTGTACCTGAACGGCATCGGCAAGACAGCGCTGCTGACCGCGGCCGACGAAGTGGAACTCGCCAAGCGGATCGAGGCCGGCGTCTTCGCCCAGCACAAGCTGGAGACCGCGCCCGATCTGCCCGATCTGCGTCAGCGGGAACTGCGCGCGTTGATCCGGGACGGTCACGTGGCGAAGAACCACCTGCTCGAAGCGAATCTGCGACTCGTCGTGTCGCTCGCGAAGCGTTACACCGGTCGCGGAATGCCGCTGCTCGATCTCATCCAGGAAGGCAACCTGGGTTTGATCCGCGCGGTGGAGAAGTTCGACTACACCAAGGGATTCAAGTTCTCGACCTACGCCACCTGGTGGATCAGGCAGGCGATCACGCGGGGAATGGCGGACCAGGGTCGCACGATCCGGCTGCCCGTCCACCTCGTCGAGCAGGTCAACAAGCTCGCCCGGATCAAGCGCGACCTGCACCAGCAACTGGGGCGCGAGGCGACTCGCGAGGAGCTGGCCAAGGAGTCGGGCCTGACCCCGGAGAAGGTCTCGGACCTGCTCGACCACGCGCGGGACCCGGTGAGCCTGGACATGCCCGTCGGCACCGAGGAGGACGCCCCGCTGGGCGACTTCATCGAGGACTCCGACGCCACGGACGCGGAGAGCGCGGTCATCTCCGGCCTGCTCCAGGACGACCTGCGCCGGGTGCTGGCCACGCTGGAGCCGCGCGAGCAGGCCGTGATCAGGCTGCGGTACGGCCTGGAGGACGGCCAGCCGCGCACGCTGGACCAGATCGGCAAGCAGTTCGGCCTGTCGCGCGAGCGGGTGCGGCAGATCGAGCGGGAGGTCATGTCGAAGCTGCGGCAGGGCGATCGGGCCGCCAAGCTGCGCGCTTACGCCAGCTGACCCAACCGGGTCGCGGCGGGCGGACGGGATCGACACCCGTTCGGCAGATTGACTTGTGACGCGGGTCACGGCACGGTCGTGCGTTACACGAGCCATGCGACACCCCCGCCCCATCACGCGGGGGCTGTCGCACGCTGAGGAAGGTCGGGGCGGTCGGGGGCCGGCCCGGCCTTCCGCGTTTCCGCAGGAATTTCCGCACGAGTTGCCACAGGGGTTCCCGCGAGGAGCTGCCGCGGGTGTGCCCGCACGTCGGGGTGCCCGGCCCTACATGTCCAGGTACTCGGTGAGCTTCGCGCGGAAGAACGCCACGTGCCGCTCGCGCTCCTCGCCGGCGTAGCCGCGCGGCACGCCCTCCACGATCATCACCAGGCACAGGTAGGCCCGGTAGAGCGCGACGCGCGTCCCCTCGGCCGCGGTGAACCCGGTGACGCCGTACCCGGCGAGGTAGTCGGCGTCGGGCTCGCGGAACAGCGACACCGACGCCAGCTCGGCCAGCGGGTCGCCGAAGAACGCCCGTTCCGGGTCGATCAGGCCCTCCACGCGCCCGCCGGTGACGAAGACGTTGCCCTCCCACAGGTCGCCGTGCACCAGCACCGGCGAGGTCACCTCGTCCAGCAGGTGCGCCCGCGCCGCGAACGCGGGCCGCACGTCGGGCAGCTCCACGCCGAACCGGTCGGCGTCGTCGAGCACCGCCTCGACCATCGCCCCGAACGCCTCGCGCCACGTCTCCCCGCCCGGCCCCTGGAGGTAGCCGAACCGCTCCCCCGTGATGCCGTGCAGCCGCCGGACGATCGTCCCCAGCTCGTGGCGCAGCGCGGCCCGGTCGGCGTCGGGCAGCTCCGCCGCGTTCCACGGCACGCCGGTCAGCGCGGTCATGAGCAGCACGCCGTCCTCGTGCAGCAGCACGTCCGGCACGGGCAGGCCGCGCTCGGCCATCAGGCCGAACACCAGCGCCTCGGTGCGCATCAGGTCCCGCTCGTAGGTGAGCAGCGGCACGCCCGGCGGCGGCGCGACCTTCACCACGAAGCCGCGGCCGTCGGCGGCGGTGAGCCGGTAGGCGGTGTTGAACATGCCCTCGGTCAGCTCGTCGTGCGAGGCCAGCGGGACGCCCGCGGCGCGGCGGAGCAGGGTGTCGAGCTCGTCCGCGGACAGCTGCCGCTTGGTGAGGCTGTGGACCACGACGCGAATCACACCACGGGGACGCGGACGCGGCGGCGCGGGCGGTATAGGTTCGGCGGAACCCGAAGCGCGCAAGGGAGCCCGCGACGTGCCCGCTGTGCCCACCACCACGTTCCAGTACACCGACGTCCTGCCGCTGGCGAAGGACAACCACACCGACTACCGGCTGGTGACCCCGGACGGCGTGTCGGTCGTCGAGGCGGCCGGCCGCACGTTCCTCCAGGTCGAGCCGGAGGCGTTGACGCTGCTCGCCCGGGAGGCGATCCGCGACATCCAGCACCTGCTGCGCCCCTCGCACCTCGCGCAGCTGCGCGCGATCGTGGACGACCCGGAGGCCAGCGGCAACGACCGGTTCGTCGCCATGGACCTGCTGCGCAACGCCTGCATCTCCGCGGGCGGCGTGCTGCCCATGTGCCAGGACACCGGCACCGCGATCGTGATGGGCAAGCGCACCGAGTCCGTGCTGACCGGCGGCACCGACGAGGAGGCCCTGTCGAGGGGCATCTTCGAGGCGTACCAGACCCTGAACCTGCGCTACTCGCAGATGGCGCCGACGACGTTCTGGGACGAGCGGAACACCGGCACGAACCTGCCCGCGCAGATCGACCTGTTCACCGCGCCGGGCGTGGAGCCGAAGTACGAGTTCCTGTTCATGGCCAAGGGCGGCGGCTCGGCGAACAAGACGTTCCTGTACCAGGAGACCAAGGCGCTGCTGAACCCGACGCGGCTGGCGAGGTTCCTGGACGAGAAGCTGCGCTCGCTGGGCACGGCCGCGTGCCCGCCGTACCACCTCGCGGTGGTCGTCGGCGGCCTGTCGGCGGAGCAGAACCTGAAGGTCGCCAAGCTCGCGTCCGCCCGCTACCTCGACGGCCTGCCCACCGAGGGCTCGGCGCTCGGGCACGCGTTCCGGGACGTGGACCTGGAGCAGCAGGTGCTGGAGCTGACCCGCAACTTCGGCATCGGGGCCCAGTTCGGCGGCAAGTACTTCTGCCACGACGTGCGCGTCATCCGGCTGCCCCGGCACGGCGCGTCCTGCCCGGTCGGCATCGCCGTGTCGTGCTCGGCGGACCGGCAGGCCAAGGCGAAGATCACCCCCGAGGGCATCTTCCTGGAGCAGCTGGAGCGCGACCCGGCGCACTTCCTGCCCGAGGTGCACGGCGAGGAGCTGTCGGACGAGGTCGTGAAGATCGACCTGACCCGCCCGATGGCCGAGATCCGCGAGACCCTGTCGAAGCTGCCGGTGAAGACGCGGGTGTCGCTGACCGGTCCGCTGGTCGTGGCGCGCGACATCGCGCACGCCAAGATCAAGGAGCGGCTGGACGCGGGCGAGCCGATGCCGCAGTACCTGAAGGACCACCCGGTGTACTACGCCGGCCCGGCCAAGACGCCCGAGGGCTACGCGTCCGGCTCGTTCGGCCCGACGACGGCCGGGCGCATGGACTCCTACGTCGAGCAGTTCCAGGCGGCGGGCGGGTCCATGGTCATGCTGGCCAAGGGCAACCGGTCCAAGCAGGTCACGAACGCCTGCCAGACCCACGGCGGCTTCTACCTGGGGTCGATCGGCGGCCCGGCGGCCCGGCTGGCGCAGGACTGCATCCGCAAGGTCGAGGTGCTGGAGTACCCCGAGCTGGGCATGGAGGCGGTCTGGAAGATCGAGGTGGAGGACTTCCCCGCGTTCGTCGTGGTCGACGACAAGGGCAACGACTTCTTCGCCGAGACCTCCGCCCCGACCCTCCAGATCAGCTTCCGGAAGTAGTGCCGGTCAGAGGTCGAACACACCCAGCTTCGCGCCGCGCGTGAAGAAGTCCCACTCGGTGAGGGTGAACCGCTGTGGGGCTTCTTCCGGGCGGTTCGAGTTGCGGACCAGCACCTCGTCGGTCGTGCGCATCACTTCGACGCAGTTCGAGCCGCCACCGCTGAACTTCGTCCACACGCCGGGCTGAAGGCTCATCAGGTCTCCTCCGCGATTCGGGTCAGGAGTTCGCGGCTCTCCTCCGGGCCCAGCGCCTTGGCCCTGGTGAAGTCGAACCAGCGTGCGGTCTTCTCCACCTGGGCCTGGTTGTCGACGAAGCTGTCCCCGTACGGCATGTCGACGCTGACCAACGACGGCAGGCCCTCGGGCAGCCGGAACAGGGTCAGCGTAGTGCCGGTGAGGGCGTGCGCCCCAGAGCCCAGGGGCATCACCTGCACCACCACGTTCTCCCGCTCGGTCATGTCCAGCAGGTGCCGGAGCTGCTCGCGCATGACGTCCGGGCCGCCGGTGTTGGACCGCAGCGCGGGTTCGGCGATCACCGCCCACAGGTTCAGCGGCGGTCGCCGGTCGGTCAGCAGCAGCCGCCGTCCCAGGCGCAGTTCGAGGTTCTTCTCCAGCACCTCCTCGGCGAGGCCGACCGCGGTCATCAGCGCGCGGGCGTACGCCTCGGTCTGGAGCACGGCCGGGACCAGCTCGAACGACGAGTACAGGACCTCGGTGGCGCTCGCCTCGACGTCGAGGATGCGGCGCAGCCACGGCGCGATGACCCCGCCGCGCTTGCTCCGGCGACGGCGGCGGTTGGCGTCGACGTTGAGGCCGAGCAGGTCGTCGCGGGTCGCCTCGTCGGCGCGGTAGAGGTCGAGCAGCTTCTCCAGCTCCGCGTACCGGATGCCGCTGGCGGCGGTCTCGATGTTGCCGATCTTGGTGACGGTGCAGTCCAGCACCTCGGCGGCGTGCTCGCGGGGCAGGTCCAGTTCCTCCCGCATCCGGCGCAGGGTGGTGCCGATCTGGATGCGCGCGGCACTGCGGTGCGGACTGCTCATCGTCTTCCCCGAATCACCCGATCGAGACATTTACACAAGTTGTGCAAACAGCATAGCTTTCACCGCATTCGGAGCGTACTGGATGTTGACGGGGAGTGATCGCATGGGGTCGCGGTTCCGGCAGTTGAGCGTGATCGAGTCGAGCGGCGGGAGGGCGCGGTTCAGGAGGATCGACCGGCACGACGACGGGCACGACATGCCCGGCGGGGGCGGTGGCGGGGAGGGCGGTGGCGGGGAGGGCGACCTGAAGGCGTGGACGCTGCGCCGGCTGTCCGCGCACCGGTGCCCGCTCGGGCTCTACGTGGGCGAGGCGGGCACCGGCGAGGAGGACGTGGAGACCAACGTCTGGGTGGCGTGGGACGGCGCGTTCCCGTTCCCCGTGGAGGAGTGAGCGCAGCGGCGGCGGGCCGGGCTCAGCCGGTCTGCTCGCGCGCCTCCAGCACGATCCGCCGGTCGCCCAGGGGCGCGTCGAGCACCACGTTCAGCGGCACGTCGCGCAGCTCCTGCGCGCACACCCCGCCGCCGGCGGGCGGGGTGTAGGTGGTGACCAGGGTGATCTGCACCTGGTCGGCGGACTGGGCGGCGACCTCGGCCGACGCGGTCTTGCAGCCGCCGGCCAGGCCGACGACCCGCACGGTGCGGCCGTCGGCGGACGCCCACGCGTCGCGCTTGTAGGTGTCGGGCAGCGTCGTGCCGTCCACCTGCTGGTCCGGGACCTCGGTGGAGCCGCCCGGCAGCGGCTCGGCGCTGGCCGGCGGCGGCACCTCGGTGGGCCGCGACTGGGCCGGACCGGACGGTGACAACGTTGTCGAGGGCTGTGACGTGGCCGTGGGGGCGCTCGTGGCGGAGGAGGACAGCGAGCCCGACGGACCGGAGGACCCCGTGCCGGTGCAGCCCGCGAGGGCGAGCAGGACGAGCGCGGGGACGGCAACCTTGGCGTTCCTCATGGTCAGGAGACGGTAGTCGCGCCCGAACGGGTTGCACAGGGCGGTGCCCGGCCGACCGAGGGCTGGTCGACCGGGCACCGGGGTGGAGCGGTCTACTCGGTGTCCTGCCGCGTGGTCAGCTCCACCCGGCGGTCCCCCAGCGGCGCGTCGAGCTTCGCGGTCAGCGGCGGGTACCGGATGTCCATGGTGCAGACCTGCTGGTCGGCGGGGGTGGTCTCGACGAGGACGACCTTCACGACCTGCGCGGTCTGCTCGGCGATCTCCAGGCCGGCCTTGCTGCACCCGCCCTCCTGGCCGATGGCGCCGAGGACGGTGCCGTCCTCCTCGGTCCACACGGTCGAGGGGCTGCCCTCGGGGACGGAGGCGGTGATCCGCTCCTCGGGCACCTCCCGGCCCTCCGGCGGCACGGGGCTGTCGAACCCGGCCTCCGGCGAGGCGGGCGCGCTCGACGACGGCGCCGTGGTCAGCGTCGGACCGCTCTGCGCGCCGACGGGCGCGGTCGACGAGCAGCCGACGAGTGCGATCAGCAGCGCGCCCGCACCGAGCGCGGTTCCCAGCGTTCCTGTGCTCCTCATGTGGAAAGGACGGAGCCCCCGGTCCCCCGGGTTGCCCCGCCCTTTTCACAGTTACCCGTTCAGGTGATCCTTGATCCCCGCGACGGCGTGCCGCAGCGCGTCCAGGCGCTGCTCGGAGGCCAGCCCCGCGTGGTAGAGGTGGAACTCCTCGACGCCCGCGTCGGCGTAGGCGACCCACTCCCGGAGCAGCGCGTCCCCGTCGACCGGTTTGGGCGGCAGGGCCAGCACGTACGCGGCGGTGCGCACGTCCGGTGCCTCCGCGCGCAGGGCGCGGAGGGCGGGCACGGACGCGTCGACGCCCGGCCAGCAGGTCGCGGTGAGCACGTCGACGTCGGCGTCGACGCCGCCGGCGACCGTGGCGAACGGCCCGGTGCCCCACGGGTCGGCGGTGGCGTGCGCGGCGATGCGCACGTCCGGCGCGGCGGCGCGGATCTCCCCGACCAGGCGGCGGCGCAGGGCGCGGGAGACGTCCGTGCGCACCTCGCGCACGTGCGCCGCCCGTTCGCCCAACGCCTCCTCGACGCCGTCCGCCCCGCCGTCGATCCCCGCGCGGACCGCTTTCCGCAGGCCCTCCGGGTCGTTGTAGCGGGTGGCGCAGGCCGCGCAGAAGCACAGGGACAGCAGTTTCTGCTGCACCGGCGTCCAGTCGGCGCCGTCGGTCTTCTCGTGGTGGCCGCCGTGGAAGAACCCGAGCGGGCCGCACGCCTCCAGCACGACCCCGTCCGGCCGGCCGAGCGCCAGCACCTCGGACACCAGCGTCGAGGCGTACTCGGCGACGTCGTCGTGGGAGGGGCACAGCGCGTACGGGTAGGCGTCCCCGAACGCGTTGCGCACCACCAGGTCGGGGTTGGCCTCGCCCAGCCGGCTGCTGTGGGTCAGCACCGTCCAGGCGTACACGGGCAGGCCGGCCCCGCGCAGCAGCGCGGAAGCCTCGCCGTAGGAGTCGTCACCGTCCACCCAGGACGGTTCGGCGGGGCGCAAGCGCTTGCCCCGCCAGGCTTCCTCCCGCACGGGCAGGTAGAACGCGGCGTGCCGCGCGTCCACCAGCCGCCGCAGCGGGTGGAACGGCGTCGCGGCGCGCACGGTGTGGTACGACGCGGCCAGGGCCACGGCGTCCACGCCGAGCGACGCCACGCGCGACACCGCGTCCGGGTCGCCGATGACGTCCCACGGGTAGACGTGGGCGACGGTCCTCACCACCGGGGGCGCTTCCTCTCGTAGGACGGGTCGTGCTGCTGCATGTACCCCGTGTCGTCGCGCTGGACGATGCCGCAGGAGCGGTACGCCTCGGCGGCGCGGGCGAGGGCGTCGCGGTCGAGCTCGACGCCCAGGCCGGGAGCGGTGGGCACCCGCACCGCGCCGTCGACGAAGGTGAACGGCGTGGTGACCACGTCGTCCGCGGCGTTCCACGGGTAGTGGGTGTCGCAGGCGTAGCCCAGGTTCGGCGTGGCCGCGGCCAGGTGGGTCATGGCCGCGAGGCTGATCCCGAGGTGGGAGTTGGAGTGCATGGACAGGCCGATGCCGAAGGTCCGGCAGATCGCGGCCAGCTCCTTGGAGCGCGACAGGCCGCCCCAGTAGTGGTGGTCGGACAGGACGACCTGCACCGCGCCCCGCTCGACGGCGGGGGCGAGGTGCTCGAAGGCGATGACGCACATGTTCGTCGCCAGCGGCATGGGCGCCTCGGCGGCGACCCGCGCCATGCCCTCGATGCCCGGGGCCGGGTCCTCCAGGTACTCGACGACGCCGTCGAGCGCGGCGGCGACCTCCAGCGACGTCTCCGGCGTCCACGCCGCGTTCGGGTCGAGCCGCAGCGGGTGGTCGGGGAACGCCTCGCGCAGCGCGAGGACCGCCTCCACCTCCTGCCGCGGCGCGAACACGCCGCCCTTGAGCTTGATCGAGCCGAACCCGTGCGCGTCGATCAGCGCCCGGGCCTGCTCGACGATCCCGGCGGGGTCGAGCGCCTCGCCGAACCCGTCGGGCTCGGCGCCGGGGTGCCCGGCCCACTTGTAGAACAGGTAGGCGCTGTACGGCACGGTGTCGCGCACCGCCCCGCCGAGCAGGTCGCTCACCGGGCGGCCCAGGGCCTTGCCGCGGATGTCCCAGGTGGCCACCTCGAAGGAGGCGAACACCCGGTCGACGGTGGACTCGGCGGTGAGCGGCCCGGTCAGGCCGTGCCGGTCGGAGCCCGCCTCGCCGCCCAGGGCGGTGGCGACCCGGGCGTGCAGGCCGTTGAGGTCGTGCACGTCCAGGCCCACCAGGGTGGGCGCGCTGGAGCGCACCCGGTCGAGGTGGCCGATGTCGCCGTAGGTCTCGCCGAGGCCGGAGATCCCCTCGTCGGTGTGGACCTCGACGATCGTGCGCAGCGCCCACGGCTCGTGCACGCCCACCGAGTTCAGCAGCGGCGGGTCCCGGAAGGCGACCGGGGTGACCGTGATGTCGGTGATCTTCACGAGGCCAGGCTCCGCCCCGCCGCGACGACCCGCTCCAGCTCCGCCAGGTGCTCCGGCGCCGGGTCGAGCAGCGGCGGTCGCACGCCGCCGACGTCCAGTCCGGTGGCCCGCACCGCGGCCTTGACCAGCGCCACCGCGTAGCCGGGCACCTTGTCGCGCAGCTCGACCAGGGGCTTGTAGAACTCGGCGAGGTAGCGGTTCACCAGCGCGGTGTCCCCCGCCTGCACCGCCTTGTAGAAGCCGAGCGAGACCTCCGGCGCGAAGCAGAACACCGCCGACGAGTACAGGTCGACGCCGATGCCGCGGTAGGCGGGCACGGTCATCTCGGCGGTGGGCAGGCCGTTGAAGAACTGGAACGGCTTGCCCACGTTCGCCCTGACCTCCAGCACGATCCGCTGGAGCAGGTCGAGGTCGCCCAGGCCGTCCTTGAAGCCCACGACGGTGGGCAGGCACGCGACCTCGACCGCCGTCGCCGGCGTGAACACCGCGTTGTTGCGCTGGTAGACGATCAGCGACAGGTCCGTCGCGCTTGCCACCTCCGTGACGTAGCGGACCAGGCCCTTGGCCGGGTTGGTCACCAGGTACGGCGGCAGCAGCAGCAAGCCGTCCGCGCCCGACCGCTTCGCGGCCCGGGCGAGTTCGCGCGCGACCGGCAGCGGGCCGCCCGTGCCCGCGAACACCGGCGCGCGACCGGCCGTCGCCTCGACCGCGACGGCGACCGCCCGTTCGACCTCCGACGGCTCCAGCGCGTGGAACTCGCCGGTGCCGCACGCGACGAACACGCCGCCGGCGCCCGCCGCAACCCCGCGCTTGACGTGCTCCGCCAGCACGTCCTCCGCGAGCCCGCCGTCCGCGTCGAACGGCGTCACCGGGAAGAACAGCACCCCATCCAGTTGCATACCCAGACCTTCATCCCTTGATCGCTCCGGTGGTGATCCCACGCAGGAAGGACTTTGCGGCGGCGGCTGCCCGGACCGGTCGCGCGCGGAGGGTTCCGCGCGGGCGGGTCGGGCACCGGCCCCGGCGGTGCTGCGGTCGGCGGTGACGACCGCGGAACTCCTCGCGAGCCAGTGCGCAGGCGGCGAACGCGCTGGCGGACCTCCCCACGACGGCCGCACCGTTCCCCCCGCCCGACCGTACCGCCGGTGGGCGGTGGTGGGGGCGGCGGTGGACGGGGCGCGGGCGTGCGGGCCGGAGGTGGTCGGGTCGGCCGGAGCGGGGCCGGTCCCGTTGTGGCG